>JAXIZX010000001.1:0-8895 GCA_036303765.1 Collinsella sp.
GGCTCGTCGTACGGCACGTATGTTTCCGCGATTGGTGGTTTGGCCGAGAAACAGTACGGCGGCACGAGCGGCTGGATGTACTCCGTCAACGGCACAACGCCCATGACGGCCTGCAGTAACTACGTTCTCTCCAATGACGACAACGTCGTTTGGTATTACGTAACGGGCTAGAGGCCTCGACATAGCGCGCCAGACGGGCGGTTCGGGCCAACATCCGGACCGCCCGTTTTTCATGCGAATGGGACTGGGTCGCCGGGTCTCTCTGCAAACAAAAAACCGGTTGGAACGGGAATTCCAACCGGTTATACATTCAAGCAAATAGTGAATCGACTACGACCGTGCGCCCTCGAGGAAGAAGCGGCGGCTGAAGTAGTTGTACCAGGTGACAAGGAACGTGGCGATGGCCTTCATGGCCTGGTAGCCGATGCTCAAAAACGTGACGCCCACAAACATGTACAGGTCGTTGAGGCCCAGACCAATCACCGACAGGATGGTGAAGATCGTGAACTCGCGCTTGCGGCTCATGCCCTCGCGGTGATCGAACACGTACTTCATGCTGAGCCAGTAGTTGACCACGACGGACGTGATAAACGAGATCGTGGTGCTCATCAAAAAGTCGAGGTGGAACAGCTCGACGAGCGCAATGAGCATGCCCCAGTCGATGCCAAAGGAGATAAGACCCACGACAGCAAACTTGAGGAACTGCTTGGTATGAGGTTGTGCCAGCGCCTTGCGCACGTAATCACATCCAATGCGTTGATGAATCGAGCAGAGGATACTTTAGAGCTTTTACAAGGGAAACGTAAGGTCTTTGCCAATAACTATATGAACTCGCCAAATTTTCAAGAGCTAATCCGCAAACGTTGAAAATTTGCCCGTAAACGAGCGACACCCACGGACGATACTGCGCTGAGTGCGCGTCGTCCGTGGGCGCCGTAATGCTGCAGGGGTTTCGAGCTATTTTGTCTCGTCGCCCTCCAGGAAGATCTTTCGGGTCACAAAGTTGTAGACCATGACAAGCGCGGTGGCACAGATCTTGGCGATATTGGCCTCGAGTCCCAGGCCGGCGTTGAGCGCCAGCACGATGCCGTCGTTGAGCACCAAACCGATCACGGACAGCACGACAAAGATGATGAACTCGCGGCGGCGGCTCATGCCTTCCTTGTGCGCAAACACGTACTTCATGCTTGCGAGGTAGTTAAAGATGAGTGAGATGATAAAGCCGCTGGTGTTGGCGATTAGGATGTTGAGGCCCAGACCGTAGTGGAGCAGATTCATAATGCCAAAGTCGATAACCGTGGCAATGACACCGACGACGCCAAATTTCATGATCTGCGCAAGGAGCTTTTGCATGGTACCTGCCTTAGGGTGGCGCGGGGACGCCGTGGGGATGACAAACTCAGCAAGTTTAGCCAATCCCCGCGGGTGGGGCTAGACGCGCTCTTCGATAGCACCGTTTCTATATGCATCGAGCAGCTGGCGCAGATCCTGGATCTGGCTGCGAATCTTGGCGCCAGTATCGGTGTCGCTCACCATGCGGCGACGGTCTGCTTGGTCAAAACGGTTGGTCTCGCTTTCGATGTCCACGTTGCGCGTGAGTGCCTCGGCAACCGTCGTAAAGGCCCGGTGCGACTTGAGGCGGCAGCCGCGCGAGCTCGAGATGAGCGTATAGCCGGCGATGCCCGTCTTGGGATGGTAAGCGCGGCAGAAGCCGCCATCGATGACCAGCAGCTTGCCCTCGGCGCGGATGGGCTGCTCGCCCTTGGTGGTTTTAACGGGCGTGTGGCCGTTGATGATGTGGCCGGTCGGCGAGCATGCCATGGGCGCGACGCCAAACTCGCGCATGATATCATCGCAGACCGAGGGCGACTTGGTAAGCGTAAAGTACGGGTCCATCGGCTCGACCCAGGTGCTCTTATCGGCGATATAGGCGCGCTCAAAGGTACGCACCAGGCGTCCGCTGGCGGGTGAGTTAAAGCCAATCCACAGGTACCACATCCAGTCGAGGGCATCACGGTCGCCCACGCGCCAGGCGCGGCGGGCGATGTGGTCGCAAAAATCGAGATAATCGCGGCCAGCGTGCCAGGTGCCCAGGCAGTTCATGCTGCTAAAGGTGCCGTCTTCGTTGAGCGGAACGCAGCCGTGGAAGAGCAGGTTGCCGTTGGCGACCTTGTACATCGAGCCGTGGGTGTAGAGGAAATCGATATGGCGATGCAGGTGATCGGCGGTTACAAACTCGGACACGAGCTTGTCGATGATGTGCTGCTCCTGAGACGTGAGCGTGTAGGGGTCCGCCGGGTCGACGGTGGGGAAGTCGTTGGTCGTGAGCGGCCACACGCTGCCGTCGGCGAGCGTGACCGTGCCGGTGTCGTGGTCGATCTTGTCGAGTAACAGGCGGTCGGTCATATCGAACTCGGGGTGGCGCTGGATAATCTGGCCCTCGAGCTTAAAGAGCAGCACGTTGATGGCCTTGATCAACGGGGTGATGGACTCACCGGCGGTGTAGGTGGCATCGGCAAAGGCGACAAGCTCACGCAGCGAGATGCCGTAGTCGTTCTCCAGGATCTCGTAGTTGTCGTAGCGTAGGTTGTTGCGCAACACCGTGGCGATGCAGGCGGGCTCACCGGCCGCAGCGCCCATCCACAGCAGGTCGTGGTTGCCCCACTGGATGTCGAGTGAATGGTAGGTGAGCAGACGGTCCATAATTTTGGCCGCGCCGCCGCCGCGGTCGAAGATGTCGCCCACCAGGTGCAAGTGGTCGACGGCCAGGCGCTTGATGAGCGAGGCGAGCGACTCGATAAAGTCGTCGGCGCTGGCGGTCTCTAGGATGGACTCCACGATGCGCTCGTGATAGCGCACGCGATAGTTGTTCTCGTCCGGGTGCGTGTGCAACAACTCGTCGATGATGTAGGCGTAGTCGCGCGGGATGGCCTTACGCACCTTGGAGCGCGTGTAGCGGCTTGAAAGTGAGCGAGCGACCATGATGAGCTGGTCAAGCATCGTCTTGTACCAGGTTGGCGAGTCCTCGCGCCGGCTGCGGACCAGGTCGATCTTCTCGCGCGGGTAGTAGATGAGCGTACACAGCTCGCCCTTTTCGTCAAAGGAGAGCGTGTCGCCAAAGATCTCGTCGACATGTTCGCGCACGACGCCCGAGCAGTTGTTGAGGATGTGCATAAAGGCTTCGTACTCACCATGCACGTCGCTCATAAAATGCTCGGTGCCCTTGGGTAGGTTGAGGATGGCCGAGAGGTTGATAATTTCGGTAAATGCGGATTGTTCGGTGGGGAACTGTCTCGACAGCAGGCGCAGATACTTGAAGTCTTGCGGGTTGCGATCGAATGCGACCATGAAACACCTTCCGATGGGGCTGGTAAAACTGATAAACAGCGTCAAACGTTTACCAGTATGCGCCGCTTTTGTTTCGATTTTGCGCCAGCGGCTGAATTGTCGGCTGAACGGTTTGGTAAATCGATTTAGTGAAGGTAGATGTGTTGGTCGGGTGGAGACGACAGAGGGTGTTTTCTCAGATATTTATGCGTCGGGTCGGTGGAGACGATGGTGGTAAAGATGTTCACTATTTTTGGTTCGATTTGGTAAATAGTGGACATATGTACCGCATGTAGGCTCACTGTGCGATAATTTGCGCAGCAATGAGTAAGGAGCCTCATATGAGTGATTTTGTCCTGACCTGTGAATCCGCCGCCGATCGAACCCGTGAGTTCTTTGCGTCGCGCAATATCCCTGTCGTGTGTTTTCATTACGAGATCGACGATGTTGTCTATACGGACGATCTGTATCAGTCGATTACGCCGGACGAGTTTTTTGCCCAGATTGCCGCGGGCGCCATGCCCAAGACGTCTCAGGTGAGCGTGGGTGAGTACGAGGAGTTTTGGGAGCCGTTTGTTGCCGAGGGTAAAGACGTGCTGCACCTGACGTTGTCGTCGGGTATTTCGGGCACGTATGGATCGGCCTGCGTCGCGGCGCAGATGCTTGCGGATCGCTATCCCGAGGGCGGCAAGGTGCGCGTCATCGATTCGCTGGGGGCGTCTTCGGGCTTTGGCCTGTTGCTGGAATATGCCGCCGACGTGCGCGATAGCGGGGCTTCACTCGACGAGACGGCTGCCTGGATCGAGGAGCACAAACTCAACCTGCACCACTGGTTCTTCTCGACCGATCTGTCGAGCTACCTACGAGGCGGTCGCATTTCGGCTGCGAGCGCGATCATCGGCACGGCGCTTAAGATTTGCCCGCTTATGACGGTCGATTGCGAAGGTAAGCTGTCGCCACGTGAGAAGATTCGCACTAAGAAGCGCGCGATTTCCGAGATGGCCAAGACCATGATGGCACACGTGCAGGACGGTGTGGATTATTCGGGTAAGTGCATCATGTCGCACTCGGCGTGCCGTGAGGATGCCGAGGCAGTTGCGGCGCTGATTGAGGAACAGGTTCCGCAGCTTAAAGGCAAGATTGAGATCAATGACATCGGTACTCTGATTGGCTCGCATACCGGACCTGGTACGGTGGCGCTCTTCTTTATGGGCGACAAGCGCGTGGATTTATTTGCCCCATCACGTCGCTGCATGATTGCTCAAACGAAAACGGCCCGCCTCACGTTTGTGGGCGGGCCTTGCTGTTGCGGCTAGCGTTTCTTTCCGCGGAAGAAGAAGCCGTGCAGTGATGGCTTAAGGCCGCGGTTGGCGCGATGCTCCTCGACGCGCTCGTGGATCGAAGCGACGCGCTCGATGACTTCGTCGGGAATCGGCACATCGGGATTCATGTTCTCGACTTGGCTGACCTCGGCGGCGGCGACCTGGTCGATAATGGGCACGTCGTCGCGCGAGATGACAGGTGTGGCGTCTTCCTTCATCTTGCGATAACGCTGCATCATGTCGGTCTGTAGCTGCTGGGCCGAAGGCGGTGTCCAGATGATGGCGTTGGCGCCGGCGGCGATGGTCTCGCGAATGCTCTCGGGCGTCTTGCCGCCCGGCGCGATAAGCGGCAGGTTGGGATAGTGCTCGCGCAGCTCGCGTAGGACCTGGGGCGTGTTCTTGCCGGCGGCGATGTTGAGAATCTTGGCTCCAGCGCGCACCTTGGCGTGGGCATCGTCGTCGCAGCGAACGACCGTGGCGATGACGGGGATGTCGGCGATGTTGGTGATGTGCTCGACCATCTCGGCAGTAGCGGGGGAGTTGACCACGCAGCCCGCCGCGCCCTGCATCTCGGAGACGGCTGCCATCTGCACGGAGCGCTTACCGGTCGTAGTTCCGCCACCCACGCCTACAAAGACCGGGCACTCGGCGACGGTCAGCAGCGCTTGCGTAATGGCGGGCTGCGGCGTGAAAGGGTAGACCGCAAAGACGGCGTCGGCGTTGGAGTTGCGGATAACCGCGACATCGGTGGTGTAAATGAGCGACTTGATGCGTCGGCCAAAGAGCGTGAAGCCGCTGGCCTCCTCGATCTCGTCGGGCATGCGAAGGGCAGCCTTGCGTAGGCGTCCGTCGATGGGCAGGGGCTCCATAGGGAGCAGGCCGTTGGGCGTGACGGCTATTTGGGGCTCGGTGTACTCGTCTGCAAGCTCGACCTCGGAAAAATCGACCGAGGCGACGATGTCCTCGTGCACCTCGGCGGGCACATCGATGGGAGCTTGGTCGTTTGCCGCCGCAGGCGTGTCGAAGGAGCTGGTGCCGACGAAGGCGTCGACGCGCTCATTTAGATCGTTGAGGGTATCCATGGAGGCTCGATTCTATGTGATGATGGCCGGCGCGATGCAGCCGGAATTGCGAATGCTAAATCGTTTGACGAGTTGATTTTTCCCCGCCGCGCCATCCGTTAGACCGAAGGGCCGGCGAACGTGAAGGAGCTGTGGTGGCGGGTATCGAGGTGCTATCTTGAAAGCCCCGTTTAAAAGAGAGGTGACGCGGTATGGAATTGACAGCAATGTTTGGCTCGATCGGCCTGTGTGTGGCCGCAATCGTTGCCGCCGCGGTCATCTACTTTGTGGTCACGGCCATTAAGGGCAAAAGGGCCGAACGCAAGGAGCGCGCGATGCTTAAACAGCATCGCGACCAGCAGGGCAAACGCGCACAGAGATAGCTTGTTGAGTTTTGGATCCGTGCGCTAGCTGCGTTTTCGGATCAGGGCAATGTAGAAGCCCTCAAAGTCGCGGCTAGGCGGAATGGTGAGCGTGCCGGGCAGGCCGTTGACGATGGCCGATACCTGACCCGCTGCAATGGCTTCGGTCAGAGCGTTGGACTCGATGCGCGGCTCCTCACCAGCTTCCTGGGTGCGTCGTGCTTCACTTTCGCTTGGCGTGCCGTCGAGGGGGATGAGCTCGCAGTCCATATGCTTGTCGAGGGCCTCTTGCAGGGCGTCCTCGTTTTCCTGCGGCAAGATCGAACAAGTCGAATAGACGAGCGTGCCGCCCGGTTTGAGGGCCCCCATGGCGCGGTCCAGAAGTGCTCGCTGCGAGCGGGCGCACTTGCTCAGCAACTGCTCGGTGAGGCCGCGCAGGCTTTTCTCGTTGCCACTGATGACGGTGCCCGTGCCGGTGCAGGGAGCGTCGAGCAGGATGCGGTCAAAGCGGAAGAACTCGTCGAGCTCGCGTGCGTCGATGCGCATGACGGGCACGTTTTTGGCACCCTGGCGATGGAGGTTCGACTCGAGCTTTTCGGCGCGGGGAATGCTCATCTCACAGGCGGTGAGGTGCGCCTGTCCCTGGGTGAGGGCGGCGATCTGCGTCGTCTTGCCGCCGGGGGCTGCGCACATGTCCAGGATGTCCTCGCCTGCCTGGGCGCCCAGGACCAACGGCGGCATCATGGATGACAGGCTCTGCAGGTAGATTTTGCCGTCGCGGTAGATGTCGAGATCCCACAGATCTGAAACCTGGGCCTCGGGCAGGATAAAGGCGTCCGGATACCAGGTAACGGTTTGGTGGGCGATGCAGGCGGCATCGAGCGCCGCAGCGATGTCCTCGGCGGTCGCCTTGAGCGTGTTGGCGCGCAGCGTGACCGGGCGTGTGGCCGCGGCGCCGAAGCCCTCGATCATGAGCTTGGCATCGGCGGGCGCATAGGCGCCGGCGACCGTGTCGACCATAAAGCGCGGCAGGTCGGCGGCGCAGGGAAGGGCGGCAAGCTGGTCGGAAAGCTCGGTAGCAGCAAACTGCCTGAGCTTGAGCTCGGCCTTGACCTGCTTTTTCTGCTTACGACGACGCGGCTTGGACATCCGTCTTTCCTTCCCGTCCCAAATTGACTACTTTCCGGGCACGCCGCTGCTGGCGTGCTTTAGTACTGGCTCTCGTGCTTGCTAAAGAAGTCGAAGCGCGGGGGCAGCGGCTTCACGCGGTGCTCGCCGGGCTTCTCGCCCAGGCTCTCCATAAACTCATCCGTGGAGGCAAAGATGTTATCCCAGCTAAAGAAGGCGACCGGGTCAACGTCGAAGTACTCGCAGATGAGCTCGCAGCCGGCCGGCACGATGCCGTGCATGAGCACGGTCGCTACGCGCAGCTCGGTAAAGGCGTCGACGAGGGCCTGCGTCATGGCGGCGTTGGCCGGCTCGCCCTCGAGCTTGTTGGCGGCCTTGGAGGCATCGCTCCAGCGCTTGTTGGCGGCGCGCAGGTAGTCGTCGCACACAGCGAGCGCTCGGTGCGTCTCGAACTTGTACATGGCCTGCTCAAAGGCGAGGGCTACCTGCTGGGCGGCTTCGACCACGGTGTCAGAAGCGGCACCGGCGGGGATGCAACCGTTGCGATAGGGACTCTCGTCGCCCTCCTTGACGGCGACGCCGTAGAAGCAGCTGCGGGCCAGGCGGTTGAACACGCCGGTCAGCAGCGCGCTCTCCTTAAGGGCGGGGTCGATAACGCGCTTGTCGTCGCAGGCGCGCACCTCGTTGCCGTCCTTGTCCTTGCCGGTCACGCGCGTGTCGTATGCCTTGGGGCTAAAGCTCACCGGCTTCTCGGACAGGCCGAGCGACAGCCAATGCGCGCGCATCTGCTCGCAGGTGTAGTGGTTGAGCAGGTCGTCTGCCGGCGGGGGAGGAGTCTGCGAGGACGAGCTTGCCTTTTTGCCCATGTAGAGCAGGTGGTAGCAGGCGCTGACGGTGCTCTGCGTGAGGTTCCAACCCAGGGCCTCCCACATGGCGGTCTGCGCGATGCAATAGAAGTAGATGTTGTCCTGGCCAATGAACTGGTAGATCTGTGCGTCATCCGAGCACCACCAGTCGCGCCAGTCGAGCGAGCTGTGCTGGTAGGTGGGCGCGGGGACCTGCGTGGAATCGGCGGCGGGCTCGCCCATGAGGGCGGCATCCTGGGCGGCGACGCCCTCGGTCACGCCGGCGGCCTTGGCATCGCGTGCGAGCACGGTGCGCGTATAGCTGATGGGAGCCCACAGGCTCTCGGGCCAGCACCAGCAGGTGACGTCGGAGACGCCATCGACCTCGGGCACCGGAACGCCCCAGTCGATGTTGCCGGTGATGCGGAAGGGCACGAGCGCCTTGCCGCTGCGGAAGCGCACGCCGCCGTTGGCGAGCACCGCATGGGCGTCGTCGCGCTCCTTCCAGCTGGGGAAGGTGACGGTAAAGCTGCTCTTGTTTCCCTCGGGCTCCAGCACGGTGTGCTCGGGCAGCTGGTCCTTGACGGCGTCGAAGGCCTCGCGGAACTTGTTCTGAATATAGAGCTGTGCCGGCAGCAGCCACTCCTCCATGGTCTTGGAGACCACGGAACGAACCTGCGGGTTCTGGGCGAGCTTGGCGGTGTACGTCTTCATAAAGTCGAGGTAGGCCGGCAGGTCGAAGTAGAGGTTGTCGACCGGGCGCAGCTCGGGCACCTCGCCGGTGAGCTGGCTTTTGGGCGCGATGAGCTCCTCGGGCTCAAACTGGTGACCCAGGTCGCACTCGTCGGCA
>JAXIZX010000002.1:0-1579 GCA_036303765.1 Collinsella sp.
CCTGTCTCGCCCCGGCATCCGCGTCCCGGAGTCCTGCCATGACCTAATAGGAGCATGAGCGCGGACAATCGGACAAGCCAATTGGATTGTAGCGCTCCCGTCAGTGCAATGTCTGGGAGACCCGGGCGCGGAGCAGGCGGCAGACCGAGGGGAGCGAAAATGGAAGGCGAAACGGTCATCGCGGGCGTCGACACGCACAAGGACGTGCATGTCCTGTGCCTGCTCGACGGCCTCGGGAGGAAGATCTGGAGCGGGAGCTTCGGGGCCGACCCCGAGGGCTACGACAGGCTGGCGGAGGCGATAGGCGACCCGGGGAGCTGCATGGTCGTCGGCGTCGAGGGCACGGCATCGTACGGGGCCGGGCTGACGAGGAGGCTCGTGGAGCTCGGGTACAACGTCGTCGAGGTGCTCAGGCCCAAGAGGGACAAGGTGAGGCCCGGCGAGGGGAAGAGCGACCCGCTGGACGCCGAGCGCGCGGCGCGCAAGGCGGCGTCCGGGAGGGGCTGCTCCGTGCCGAAGTCGCAGGACGGCTGGGTCGAGGCGGTGCGCCAGCTCTACGTCGCGCGCAGGCTGGCCGTCGCGACGTCCACGTCCTGCGTGGCCTGCGCGAAGTCGATGCTCACGACGGCCCCGAGCGCCCTGAGGGAGCGGTTCAGGGGCCGCGAGCGGCCGAAGGACCTCATGCCGCTGCTCGCGCGCGGGAGGAAGGCGGGCGACGCGCTCGAGGAGAGCGTGCTGGCCTCGCTGCGGTCCGTCGCGGCGGTCTGGAAGGAGGCCCGCAGCCAGGTCGAGTCCCTCGACGAGCGCATCCGCGCGCTGCTGGAGGCGAACGCGCCCGCGCTGCTCGGCGTCGAGGGCTGCGGCACCACGACCGCCGCCGCCCTGGTCGTGGCCGCCGGCGACAACCCCGGCAGGCTGAAGGGCGAGGCGGCGTTCTCGATGATGTGCGGCGCCTCCCCGATCCCCGCGTCGAGCGGGAAGACGGACCGGCACAGGCTCAACCGCGGCGGCAACCGGCAGGCGAACTGGGCGCTCTACGAGATCGCGATCAAGCGCATGGCGTACGACGAGAGGACGAGGAGGTACGTGGCGAGGCGGACCTCCGAGGGGAAGTCCCGGCGGGAGGCGGTCCGCTGCCTGAAGCGCTACATAGCGCGGGAGGTGTACCGCGTGCTCATGGACCCGAACCCCGACGGCGCCGCGCCGGAAGGCCCCGAGCTCGCGAAGATGCGCAAGGCGATGCGGGTGACCCAGAAGCAGGCCGCCGCGGAGCTCGGCCTGTCCGCAGCCACACTCGGGCACTTGGAACGGGGGAAACGGCGGTCGACGAAACTGGAGAGGAGGTATTACGAGCTCCTGTGCGAATTGGAGAGAACGCTCCCGCAAACTGCCTCTTGACAACTTATAGGAGCGTCGGTTTTAATTTCGCAATTCTCGGTGTGGTCGAGGGTAGTCGGTAAAACGTAGTAGATAGGCCCATTTCGTGGCAAGCGAGTCAACTGGGGCACAGGGCAGCTAAAAAAGCCCCGTCCCAAATTGACTGCTTTTGAGTTGCGGTGAAATACGGACTGT
Source organism: Collinsella sp. (assembly GCA_036303765.1). Classification (GTDB taxonomy): domain Bacteria; phylum Actinomycetota; class Coriobacteriia; order Coriobacteriales; family Coriobacteriaceae; genus Collinsella. The sequence continues at coordinate 1,573 of JAXIZX010000002.1, forward strand.
TTAAGGC
>JAXIZX010000003.1:0-3644 GCA_036303765.1 Collinsella sp.
CCGAAGGCAGTACATTAATAACAGCCATACCAAACTCCAAGTCATTAGAACTCTTGAAGCCCATTGTAGCGAGATAAAAAAGAAAGCCCCAACAAGGGAGCCATCAACACCGCCGAGCGGTAGTCAAAAAATGAATTCAGCCCAGTAACCCTGTAGCGAGTTAACGAAGGAGGCCCCGTTCACCCGAAGCTTTTCCCATTGCGCGACTTCTGGCAAAGCCAGTAGCCACCTTAATTCAGACTCGTAACCCTGCGGCGTTAAACGAAGGAAGCCCCGTCTCCCGGAACTGTTTCCTTGGCGCGACTTCTGGCGAAGCCAGGTGAGCGCAAAGGAAACAGTGTAGGGAGACGGGGCTTCCGGTGGGAAGTTTAGCGACGCTTACGCCTTGTTGACGGAGCCAAACTCCTCCATGAGCTCCTTGGTGCGGGCAACGATGTTGTCGCGACCAGGCTTGAGGAGCTTGCGGGGGTCAAAGCCCTTGCCCTGCTGATCCTTGCCAGCCTCGATGTACTCGCGGACGCCCTTGGCGAAGACGAGCTGCAGGTCGGTGTTGACGTTGATCTTGGAGATACCCAGGGAGATGGCCTTCTTGATCTGATCCTCGGGGATGCCGGTGCCACCGTGCAGAACGAGGGGCAGGTCGCCGGTCTCGGCCTTGATCTCGCCCAGACGCTCGAAGGAAAGGCCAGCCCAGTCGGCGGGATACACGCCGTGGATGTTGCCGATACCGCAGGCGAGGAAGTCGACGCCCAGGTCAGCAATCTGCTTACACTCAGCGGGGTCAGCGAGCTCGCCGTTGGAGGTCACGCCGTCCTCGGTGCCGCCGATGCCGCCGACCTCGGCCTCGATGGACATGCCCTTGGAGTGGGCAAGCTCAACGAGCTCCTTGGTGCGGTCGAGGTTAAGCTGGAAGGTCTCCTCGTGAGAGCCGTCATACATGATGGACGTGAAGCCGGCCTCGATGCACTTGAAGCAGTCCTCGTAAGAACCGTGATCGAGGTGAAGGGCGACGGGAACGGTAACGCCCGTGGCCTCGACGGCAGCCTTGACCATGTCGGCGCAGACCTTGAAACCGCCCATCCACTTAGCGGCACCAGCGGTGCACTGAAGGATCAGCGGAGACTTGGCCTCCTCGGCGGCCTGGAGAATAGCCAGGGTCCACTCGAGGTTGTTGGTGTTGAAGGCACCGAGAGCGTACTTGCCGGCCTCGGCCTTCTTGAGCATGTCTGCTGCGTTGACGAGCATAAAAGAAACCTCCTGTAAGGTTGCTCCGATAACGCCTGAGATTTTACCACGACATACCCGAGCATAAACGTTCGTTTGTTCACGAATACCATCCGATTGGACAAATTTTGACCGTTTGCCCCACAGAATCGACCCACTGGGGAAAATAGCTTGACGATTGAGCGGTCTTCGTGGTTCGAAAGACGGCTTCGAGCCTACATCTGCATAAACGGGTTCTGCATAAGTTCGCGCGCCATCGTGGTCGAATCGCCATGGCCCGTCAAGCAAACGGTATCGGGCGGAAGCGTCTTGGCAAGTTTGGAGAGCGAGCGCATAATCGCCGCCTCGTCACCGCCGGAAAGATCGGTACGACCGTGGCTACCCGGGAAAAGCGTGTCGCCCACAAAGGCGATGTTCCCCTGCTCGGTCGCGGCGAACAGGACGATGCCGCCCGGCGTATGCCCCGGCGTCTCGATCACCTGCAGGCAGACGTCGCCCACCTCGATTGTATCGCCCTCGGCAAGCAAGCGCGTCGGCTCACCCGGATCGGGCGTCTCGATACCCCACATGGCGCGCTGCTCCTCGATATTTGCGCGAGGTACCGTCACGTCCTTAGCGCACAACTCATATAGTGCGCTGTCGCCAACGACAGCTCGAACCCCGGCAACCCCGCCAACATGGTCGGCATGACCGTGCGTGCAGACAGAGCCGAGTACGCGCACCTCGGGATGCGCGGTGCGGATATGCTCCACAAGACGCTCGCCCTCCCACGCCGGATCGACGATTAAGCACTCGTCATTCGAAATCACGGCGTAACTGTTGGTCTGAATGGGGCCGTTGACGAGCGCCTCAATCGAAGCCGCACCTCGGGGTGTCAGGTCCAAAGTCATATCGCCCATGCGCATACCCTCCTTCTAAAATACGTTCGAGGCACCAAACGATGCCTCGAACGTAACCAATATCTATGATGCTGAGAGGCTCTCGCACCTACACACGGCGCTTAAGCTGGGCTCCACCCTCGCCGGGCATAAGACGACGAGCGTCGTAGACCGAGTCAACGCTGCTGATAGAGGCCAGCAGCGGATCCAAGCCACTCGCGTCCGAGATCTCGACCATAAAGCGCAGGGTTGCAATGCCCTCGCGGTTGGTCGACGTGGCGGCAGAAAGGATATTACCGCCCGCATCGCCAATGGCAATGGTGACATCCTTGAGCAGGCCCATGCGGTCCAGGCACTCGACCACGATCTCGACCTGGAAGAGGGTGTCGGCAGCGCCGTCCCACTCCACATCGATCATGCGCTCGGGATGTTCCATAAGACCCTTGACGTTGGGGCAGTTGGCGCGATGCACCGAAACGCCGCGACCGCGCGTGATGAAGCCGACGATGTCGTCGCCCGTCACGGGGTTGCAGCAATGAGCCAGACGGACCAGCAGGCCGCTGTTGCTCTCGCCCTTGACGATAATGCCGTTACTGGCGCTCTTGCCGCGCTTTTGCGGCTTGCGGTTGGAGCCGCGAGCGGACTGCTTCACGACCTCGGCGATAGCCTCGGCCTTGGTGAGCTGTTCCTCGGGCTTGGGGTCCAAGATTTGCTCGACCTTATTGCCCACAGCGCGCGCGGCAACCTTGCCGGCGCCGACGGCGGCAAACAGGTCCTCGAGCTGCTTGAAGTTAAACTGCTCCGCCACGGCGTTGAGCGCACGCGTGGAGCGCGGCGTAGAAATGCCATAGCCACGCTTACGCAGGTCCTTGGCCAGCATATCGCGGCCGGCGGCAGCGTCGTCGTCCTTGGTCGCAGCGGCAAAATAGCGGCGGATCTTTGACTTGGCGGAAGGTGTCTTAACGATCTTGAGCCAATCGCGCGACGGCTTGGAACTCTTGTTAGTCAGGATTTCAACGCGGTCGCCCGTCTTGATCTCGTGCGTGAGCGGAGCCACCGCACCGTTGATTTTGGCGCCGACGCAGTGGTTTCCCACCTCGGTGTGAACGGCATAGGCAAAGTCGAGCGGCGTGGAGCCGGCACGAAGCGCCATGACCTCGCCTTTGGGCGTGAAGACAAAGATCTCCTGATCGAACAGATCGACCTTCAGCGAGTGCAGGTATTCCTTGGCATCGGTGATCTCGTCGGAAGCCGCCCAATCGAGCGAATGCTTGAGCCAGTTGATCTGGTCGTCCAAACGTTGAGCGTCATTGGTCTTGGAAGCAGACGATCCGCCCGACTTCTTATATAGCCAGTGGGCGGCAATGCCGTACTCGGCCTGCTCATGCATCTCGTAGGTTCGAATCTGAATCTCGAGCGGACGAGCCGTAGGGCCGATGACCGTCGTGTGGAGCGACTGGTAGTTATTGACCTTGGGCATGGCGATATAGTCTTTAAAGCGACCGGGCATGGGGTGCCACAGCGTATGCACCGCACCGAGCG
>JAXIZX010000004.1:0-5733 GCA_036303765.1 Collinsella sp.
CAGCTCGGTCCATACGGCTGCCGGGTAGCACTCGCGCGCCTGGCGATCGTGCGTCACGCGGGCGAGCGCGACCGGACCGCTCGCCGCCTGCATTGCACGGCCAAAGCGCACGCGCAGCAGGGCGGCGGGCTCCAAAGACACGCCGTCGCGGCGCAGCTCGGCCGTCAACGTGGCAAGCGGGCCCTCTTCGTGCGAAAGCGGGTAGCTGTCCAGGTCGACATCGACAAACAGCACGGCATCGTAGCTGCCAGGGCGTAGAACCGACGCATCGGCAAGCGGCACAAAGCGCACTTGTGCCCGTGGTGTGCGATCGACCTCGTAGGTCTCGTAATCGTAAGCGGCACTGCGCTTGTCCACCTTGGTTCGAACGCCGTCGAGAACCGGCACGGTCGCAGCCTGCGACACGTCGAGCGCGCGAGCATCGTTCATAAGGATGTAGATGGCATGGCGCAGCAAAGCCGTCTCTGCCTGGCGACGGGCCTGGCCGTCAAGGCCGCCTAGAGCGCGATCGGGCAGCGCCTCGGCAACGGCGAGCATGGCCTTGAGCGCCGTCACGGGCTTGTCGCGCCACAGCGCCTGGAACACGTCCGAGACCACGCACGGCACGTTCTTAAACCAGTTATCTTCGCTGGCGGCCTTGCGGGCGCCCCTCACCTGGCCCTGCACGCTCTGCAGCAAGCTCTTGACGCCCGCAGTGGTCTTGCTGCGCGACAGGCGCATGTTCTTGTCGAAGCCACGGGCGCTCGCGGCGTCGGCACCCGAAAGCGGGCTATAAATCCAGTCGGTAAGCTCCGGAGCGGGCCACCACTCGGTCTTGGAGGCGGTGCCCTCGTCGGCGGCTTTCATACGCTCGATCAGGTTGGCGAGCGCCGTAAACTGCCTGCCCGCGATGGACTGGGAAAACGCCGTGAACTCAGTCGTCTCGGCCGCAATGTGACGCGCCGCCAAACGGGCGGCGAGCTCGCCGAACAGCTGGGGTGCCCGGGCAGAAACAACGAGCACGCGCACGGGGTCGGCAGAAGCGCCGTCGACCTCGGAACCCCGGCACGTTTTTACCAGATCATCAATTGCGTCCGCATAAGCATGAGCACGGGCATGGGGGCCAGCGACCTCAATAAAGGCAGGCTGAGCGGCGGTCCCGTAAGCGGCATCAGACGCGCCGACACCCTCCCCTAGCGGCGCGATCTCAAACAACACATCGCGGGCATCAAATGCCGTGGCAAGCTCCTCGCTCATCGCCGCCTGCTCGCGGGCAAGCAGCACGACGACCTCTCCCCCATTGTTCGCCACGGCAGACAGCAGCTCGAGCAGACCGTGCGTAAACGACGTGATACCGCGCACGCATACGGCGCGAGTGCACGCCGGCAGGCTATCGGCCAGGACACTGGTCATAATGTCAGCTGCCTCGCAGGGCTCGACCATGTCTCGACGGTCCAAGCCGCTCGCATAGGCACGCAAAAGCTCAAACACACGAGCCTCGGCATCGCTTTTTGGCTCAGGCCGGCAGTTGTCGCCACGGCATCGTTCGGCACCCGTCCCCGCAACGCCCGGCAACACGTCGCGGGCCATGCGCGCGAGCATGCGCACTGTGCCCTGGCTGCGCGAAAGCGGCTGCAGAGCGGCGTCGTCGCGGCGGTCGATCATGTCCGAGAACAGCATCTGGCGCTGAAGGTTGTCCACAAAGCTGCGGCCATCGCCCATAAGCTCCCACAGCGAGCTGAGCCACGATGTGGGCGTCTTGTAGTCGACACCCAGTGAAACCCCGGCTTCTGCCGCATCATGGCGGCACAGGTCGAGCTCGGCAAATGTTGGCGCCAACAGAACAGCGCGCCCGTGGCGGGCAACCAGGTCGGCCAGTAGCGCCGCCTCGGCATCGCTCAAATCCGTGCCGGCATTGGTGGTATAGATTCGAACAGGCATGGTCCTCCGCTCAAACTGTTCGCAATAATCAATGCATCCATCCTACCCGCCCACGCGGACACATTGCCACCACAGCTCCATCTTTTGGTACAAAGCAACCTGACCCCAACGAACCAGCCGATTGCGGGCATATAAAAACCGCCCCCGGAGGAGCGGTTTTGCACAATTCGTTTTTGTCGCCGGCCTACTCGCCATCCTCCAACTTAATGAGGATCTTGCGGTAGCCACCGTACTCGCCGTTCAGCGCCTTTGAAACGCGGCTCACCGTGGTGGACGAAGCGCCGGTACGGGCCTGAACCTCAACATAAGGCTCGCCCTCGTCCAAATAGCGCGCAACCTGCAAACGCTGAGAAAGGTCGCAAATCTCGCGCGGCGTGCAGATATCGGTCAAAAACGCCTGGATATCCTTCTCGTCGTCCAAAAGGCTAAATGCGTGGACCAGCTGCTTGACATCAGGCTTGTCAAACATGTTCTCGATATTCATCGATCACCGCCAAACCCGCCAAAAGGCATCGAAGTTGATACTGACATCGGGCATCGTTCGCCCGTTCTATGCAATAGGGCAACGCCTGTGGCTTTTGCCCGTAGCAGTGTAGCACACCACCAAACTAAAGCGACAAGACTCTCTGCCAGCGGCGCGTTTTTCAGGACGAACGCCGTTTAGAAACCATATGCGCACGTAAGCTCCACGAATATTTGAGACAATGGGCGCCCAAACACCGCGGCGCGCCCGCGCAACCATCCAGGTCGCCGCCGCAAGCCGCTTCACGCGACGCCAGCAACCCCGGCGCAAGAAAGGATTCACGCCATGCGCTTTATGCTTAACTGGCTCTTCACCTCGATCGCCATCGCGATCGCCACGTTCCTCGTCCCCGGTATCCAACCCTTCGGCTTTGCCGAGGCTTGGGTCTGCTTTGCCTTCGTGGGACTGTTCCTCAACATCGTCGACTCGCTCGTCAAGCCGTTCCTGACGGTCATCTCGCTGCCGCTCACTATTATCACGCTTGGTATTTTTCAGCTCGTAGTCAACAGCTTTATGCTCGAGCTGGCCAGCTACCTGTCGGTCAATCTGCTGGGCGCGGGTATCTCCATTGCCGGCTTTGGATCGGCCTTTATGGGCAGCATCCTGGTATCCATCATGCGCAGCATTCTCGACAGCATCGCCGAGGGCTAGAACTGTTCAATACGAACCGTCATATCGACCCAAAACGAAGGCCGCCCATCTCAAAAAATGGGCGGCCTTCTTATTTGTCAAGTCTCAAAGGACGAGAGAATCTACCATTTCTACCCCGTCCCCAAATGCAGGTGTGGGTTAGATGACATAGTCGTAGCCATGGTTGGGAGCGACAAGTTGATCGAGCGTCACACCGTCGAGGTAGTCGTTGATGAGCTTGTCCAGGTTCTTCCACACGTCGAGCGTGGGGCACTCGTCCGAACGCGAACAGCCCTTGCAGTCGCCGTCCAGGCATGCGACCGGTGCTAGGCTGCCCTCGGTCAGACGCAAGATCTCGCCCACCGTGTACTGCTCGGGCGGGCGCGTGAGCACGTAGCCGCCGCCCTTGCCACGCATACCCGAGAGCATGTTGGCACGTACGAGCGTAGCCAAGATGTTCTCGAGATATTTCTCGGAAATCCCCTGTCGCGCCGCGATCTCTTTGAGCGGGATGCGACCGGCCGCCTGGTGCTCGGCCAGATCGACCATAACGCGCAGGGCATATCTGCCCTTAGTAGAAACCAACATATATAGTGCTGCCTTTCGGTCATTTAGTCCGTAGAAATTCTAGCCGAAAAATTGGTTTTGAAAATACCCGTTCCGGTCAAGATGGTTAATCGACTCGTAATAATCTTCTATTTCCTATTGCGTTACTAGGCTTTACTGTCTACTATGCTTGCCAACAGCAAAACGAACAACCCATAAGGTTTGTGGGTTTCGCTGCTATACACACCGTAAAACCACACGGTATCCAGTCATTTGAACATTTTGGAGGTTCACCATGAGCAATGTTTACACGTCCATCGATCAGCTTATCGGCCACACTCCGCTTCTGGAGCTCACTCACTTTGAGGCCGATGAGGACCTCAAGGCCCGCGTGCTCGTCAAGCTGGAATACTTCAACCCCGCCGGATCCGTCAAAGACCGCGTCGCCAAGAACATGATCGACGAGGCCGAGAAGGCCGGCAAGCTCGTGCGCGGCGGCGACTATACCATCATCGAGCCCACGAGCGGCAACACCGGCGTCGGCATCGCCTCGGTGGCGGCTGCCCGCGGCTACAAGGTGATCATCACCATGCCCGAGACTATGTCCGTCGAGCGCCGCAAACTTATGCAGGCATACGGCGCACAGCTCGTGCTCACCGACGGCTCCAAGGGCATGAAGGGCGCCATCGCCAAGGCCGAGGAGCTGCAGAAGGAGACACCCAACAGCATTATCGCCGGTCAGTTTGTAAACCCCGCCAACCCTGCCATCCACAAGGCCACGACCGGCCCCGAGATCTGGGATGACACCGACGGCAAGGTCGACATCTTCGTCGCCGGCGTCGGCACCGGCGGCACCGTGACCGGCGTGGGCGAGTTCCTCAAGGAGCAGAACCCCGAAATCAAGGTCGTCGCCGTTGAGCCCGCCACTTCCCCGGTGCTCTCTAAGGGCCAAGCCGGCCCGCACAAGATCCAGGGTATCGGTGCCGGCTTTGTGCCCGACGTCCTCGACACCCAGGTCTATGACGAGATCATCCCCGTCGAGAACGACGACGCCTTTGCGACCGGCCGCGCCGTGGGCCACAAGGAGGGCGTGCTCGTGGGCATTTCGTCCGGCGCCGCCGTGTGGGCCGCGCTGCAGCTGGCCAAGCGCCCCGAGAACGAGGGCAAGACCATCGTGGCCCTGCTCGCCGATACCGGTGAGCGCTACCTGTCCACGGCACTGTTCCAGGACTAGAGCCTGTCGCCCATAGGTTGAGCCCACGGACGAGCCGGTCTCCTCTCTCTCCCGGCAGTCTGAGCCCATCTCATTAGGGCGTCCCACAGGACGCCCGAACTTGCTACAATGTCTGCGGCGCGGAACCAGCCTCCCGCGCCGCTTTTCTTTTTTGGCCACATGCCACCAAGGAGAACCTCCCCATGCACAACAAGCGCGTGCTCGTCGCCATGAGTGGCGGCGTCGATTCCAGCGTGACCGCGTATCTGCTCAAAAGCCAGGGTTACGAATGTGTCGGCGCCACCATGCGCCTCACCTGCCCCGCGCCCGATCCCGTCACGAGCACGAGTAAGGTCGACCGCGACATCGCCGATGCAAAGGCCGTCGCCGAGCGCTTGGGGATACCCCACCATGTACTTAACCTGCAGCAGACCTTCGACCGCAATGTTATCGAGCGCTTCGTGACCGCCTATCAGGAGGGGCTGACGCCCAACCCATGCATCATCTGCAACCGCCACATTAAGTTTGGCGCATTGCTGGATGCGGCGCTGGATATGGGCTGCGACTACATCGCCACGGGCCACTACGCCAAAACGAGCCAGGCGTCCGACGGAACCTGGCAGCTGTACCGCGGCGAGGACCCCAAAAAGGACCAGAGTTACTTTTTGTATTCGCTTACGCAGGAACGCCTGGCGCACACGATCTTTCCGCTGGCTGGGCTGGACAAAGAGCGCGACGTGCGCCGCATTGCCGCCGAGCAGGGCTTTACCAACGCCAAGAAGGCCGAAAGCGAGGACATCTGCTTTATTCCAGACGGTGACTACGCGGGCTATATCGAGCGCCGCTGCGGACATCCCGCTGCACCGGGCGACATTGTGTGGCGCGACGGCAGCGTGGTCGG
>JAXIZX010000005.1:0-6517 GCA_036303765.1 Collinsella sp.
CTTATGTGCGGGGGACCGCCCCATTACAGTCTGAAGTGGGCCACCGATAAATTTCGATGGCGAGCATTCGGCGCATTGTCTACGATACGGGCAAGCCCCGAGGGGCCGCCGATCGGGCGCCTCCGGATGGCCGTCTGCCCCTGCCCCGTAGAGGGCCCGGGGGGTGTTGCCACCGGGGGCGCTCGCCGCTCCGGACGACTGATAGGAAACTGCCGGGCGCAAGCGCCACGGCCAGGTAATGTGGGTGTCGCAGGGAGGGGTTCCGATCGGCCTACCGATTGGAGGATAACACCGTGGCACCACCTAGAATGCCGGAAGCCGTCATCGGGCTCGATGTCGGGAAATTGTCCCATTGGGCATGCGTCGCGACCCGGGACGGCGAGATACTGCTGAGCGCCCCCGTCGCGAACAGGGAGGGCGATCTGGACTCGCTGTTCGGCCGCTTCCCCGACGCGCTCGTGGTCGTCGACCAGTCGCGCAACATAGGCGCCCTCGCGCTCGCCCGCGCCAAGGCGGCCGGGATGTCGGCGGCGTACCTGCCGGGACTCGCGGCACACGGGGCCGCCAGGCTCTTCGCCGGCGACGCCAAGACCGACGAGCGGGACGCAATGGTCATCGCGAAGACGGCGCTGGGCATCCCCGACGCACTCCTGCCGGTCGGGGATCCGGGCCCGACGGTCGCGGCGGCGAGGGCGCTGGCCGCCCAGAGAAACTTCCTGACCTGCGAAAACACCAGGAGCAAGAACCGGCTGCGCAGCATCCTGCTGGAATCGTGCCCCGCCTTCGAGGCGTTGGTCGACCTGTCCGACGGTCCCCAGCTGAGGCTCATGGCATCCCTCGGCGGGGCCTGGTCGGTGGCCGACGCCGGGCCCCGCAGGGCGGCGGCGCTCACGCGCGGGGCGGCGCGCGGCAAGATCGAGGCCCTCGTCCGCTCGACGGCCTCCTCGACAAGGCCGGACGCGGCGGCCATCGCCGCCGAGGACCGGGCGGTGAGGCTGCTCGCGCGCAGGATCTCCGAGAACTCGGCGGAGATCGATGTGATCACGGCGGAGATATCCGCCCTCCTCGAGGGCGACGATACCTACCGATGCCTCCTGACGGTGCCGGGGATCGGCCCCAAAACCGCTTCCGAGCTCGCGATCTCCATAGATATCGAAGACTTCCCAAGCCACGACAGGCTCGCGTCGTACTGCGGCCTGGCGCCGCGCAACCGCCAGTCGGGGACCTCGATCTCCTCGGTGACGGCATCGCGCCAAGGCAACAAGAGGCTGAAGAACCTGCTCATATTCTCGTGCAACTGCCTTACCCGGACAGAGGGAAGATGGGGCGATTACTACGCTAGGTGCCGAGAGCGGGGCATGCCGCACGGCAAGGCGCTCAAGGCGCTGGCACGAAAGAGGCTGAAGGTCATCTACGCGATCATGCGGGACAGGGTGCCCTACGCCGCCTAGTCGAAGCGCTCCGAACAGATTGGAGCCCATCGGCCGAAAGGCCTGGCGTTAGCATGTCGCGATTCAATCTCGAAAACAGCATTGCCCAGTTGACAAAACTATAGGAACACCCCCCGACCATAACGAACGCGCATAAGACCGCTGCCAACATCACAAAGGTGCAGCGCATCGACGCTATATGACCGAAAGGACCCTGCATGGGCGCACCCCCCAGCCGCAGCCCGAGCTTTCGCGCAAGCTGCACAAGTAGTACGTTTAAGTTTTTTGATTCTACAACCGGCCCAGGGCAAAAGCAAAATCATGCGTAACCGATTTGCAGTCATTTTTCGCATTTTTCGCATTGCGCAGGTAGGACGCCAAAAGTAACTAAAAAAGCCCCGTCCCAAATGAGCTAGTTGAGAAGCTGAGCCATGGCGTTGACGAATTTTTGGACTTGGAGGGTGGGCTCGAGCGGATAGTGCAAAAAGACCGGCACCTCGCGACCGCACAGGAACGGCACGCCCACAAAGGCAGGGTGCACCCCCGACCACGCTCCGCAGGTGAGCACCGCGTCGCCCTTTTCCTCCGCCTCATTAAAGAGCGCAAAGTCAAAGCTGTCCACGTCGATCACGTCTACGCCGCCGTCGGTCAACAGATCGATACGCAGACTGTCCATAGCGTCGTTGCCGTGACGGAGCACGCGCAGGCGCATGCCCTCTAAGTCGGCAACTGTGATGCGCGTCTTGCGCGCCAGCGGGCTTGTGCGCGGCAGGTCGATATAAAACGGCACGTTGACAATGCGGAGCCTTTGGCAGGCATCACCCCAGCGTGGGGTAGAAAAACTCGACTGCACCACATCGACCTCGCGGCCCAAGCTGCGCATGACGGTCTCGCGCTCATCGTAGAGGTCGCTTACCGGCACGATCTCAAATCGCAGCGACGGTTCCAGATCGTGAATGCCCGACCACATCGACAACGTTTGGCGCCCCGGACACATCATCGACACGCCCAGGCGTACGGCACCGCCATCGCCCGCTGCGCGTCGGGCGCGGCGCAACGCATCCTCGGACTGCCGCATGATCGAGCGCGCGTCATCCACCAGCAGCGCGCCGGCCGGCGTCACCTTGACGCCCGAGTGCGAGCGTTCGAACAGCGTGATGCCGAACTCGGCCTCGAAACCCGACACCTGCTTGACGAGCGCCGGAGTCGACACGCGCAATTTTGCCGCCGCACGCGAGAAGCTTCCCAGCTCCGCGGCGGCCGATATGGCCTCAAGTCGTCGATCGTACACGTCAATCTCCCGTTTTCGCGCCCGTGGCCACATAGCGCCACAGGGGGTTGTTTTCGCAGGTCACGCGCTCAATTGAACATAAACTGCATCGCACGGTGTAAACCTACGGTTAACGCCATTCTAACAAATATGCAATTCACCTGCGCAAATGCAAAGCATACGATAACCAGCGAAAACCACGTGGGTCGGTTAATGGGAGCGACCCACCGGGAGGCACAAGAAGGGAAGTTCCTATGAGCAATTGGCTTAAGCTCGAGGGCGATGTCTGCGCCGTGACCGGCGCACTCGGCGGTATGGGCGTCGAGATTTGCCGCGAGTTCGCCCGCAACGGCGCTAACGTCGTCCTGCTCGATCTGGACGAGGAAAAGGTCAAGGCCGCTGCCGCCGACCTCGCCGCCGAGTTTGGCATCCACGCCGAGGGTTACAAGATGAACGCCACCGACGAGGCCGAGGTTCAGGCCGCCGTCGACGCCACCATCGCCGACTTCGGCCGCGTCGACGTTCTCGTCAACACCGCCGGCATCCTGCGCTTCGCCGCCATGGAGGACCTGCCGCTGAGCGACTGGGAGCAGGTGCTCAACGTCAATCTCACCGGTTACTTCATCACCTCGCAGCGCTTTGGTCGCGAGATGATCAAGGCCGGCCAGGGCCGCCTGGTGCATATCTCGACCGTCGCCAGCCACTCCCCCGAGACGTTCTCGGGCGTGTACAGCTCCACCAAGGCCGGCGTCAACATGATGTCCAAGATGCTCGCCGCCGAGTGGGGCCCCTACGGCGTCCGCTCCAACTGCGTCGAGCCCTGCTTCGTTAAGACCCCGATGTCGGCCAACTTCTACGCCGACCCCGAGGTCGAAAAGAGCCGCAGCCGCCTGATCGCCACGCGTCGCATCGGCGAGGTCAGTGATATCGCCAACGCCGTCATGTTCCTGGCGTCCAAGCGCTCGGACTTTACCACCGGCGACGCCATCAAGGTCGATGGTGGCTTCTCCAATATGATGGGCGACCTCACCGCCAAGCCCGGCGGCCGTCGCGCCTATGCCGACAACTACCTCAAGAACAAGGGTGTCGAGCTTTGGTCCGATGAGTCCGGCGTCGCCAAGCCGACTGACCAGTAAACCAACCCGACAGGGAGGACCCGCGGACACGCCTGTTCCTCCTCCGTATCGATTAGAAAGAGTCCAATGGCTTCCACCAACTCCAACAAGGGTCGCGCCGTCGTGCTTTCCGCCGCGTGCGTCACCATGTTCTTCATCAGCTCCATCGCGCTGTATTCCGTCGTGAGCAAGAACCTGCTCGCCGTCTACCCCGAGTGGTCCAGCGCCCTTACCTGGGCTTTCCCGGTCTTCCAGACCATCATGGCCGTGACGGGCATCTTCGCCGGCCGCATCTCCGACAAGATCGGCCCGCGCAACGTCGTGATCGCCGCCGCCGTGTGCTACGGCGTGGGCTGGTTCATGTCCGGCACCGTCACCGAGCCGTGGCAGTTCTACCTGTGGTTCTCGCTCGTCGCCGCCATCGGCAACGGCCTGGGCTACAACCCGGCGCTCACCACGGGTCAGAAGTGGTTCATCGACAAGAAGGGCCTTGCCTCCGGCATCACCCTGGCCGCTTCGACCGCCGGCCCCGCCGTGCTGTCCCCGGTGCTCGCCTCGCTGCTCATCCCAAGCCTGGGAATCTTTGGCGCCCTTAAGGCGCTCGGCGTTATCTTCTTTGTGATGATCACCGCCTCCGCCCTGTTCCTGAAGGCCCCCGAGGCCGGTTGGCTGCCCGAGGGCTTCGAGGCCCCCAAGGGCGGCGCGCATGCCGGTACCTTCGGCGACCTCACCCCGGGCGAGATGGTCAAGACCCCGCGCTTCTGGGTTCTCATCGTCACCTTCGCCTTTGCCGCCACCGCGGGCACCCTGCTCGTGGGCAAGGTTGCCTCCATCGCCGCCGTCCAGCTCTTCGCCGACCCCACGAGCGCCGCGGCCGTCGCCCTCGGCGGTGTGGTGGTCTCCGTCAACACCTGCGCCAACCTGGTTGGCCGTCTGTCCTTTGGCCAGATCATCGACAAGCTCGGCGCCTATAAGTCGCTGCTCATCAGCCTTGTCGTCACCATCGTCGCACTCGTCATCATGTCGATGAGCTTTACGCAGAGTATGTTCTTTGTGGCGCTCGCCCTGCTCGGCTTTAGCTTTGGCGCCCTGCTCGTCATCTACCCGCCGCTCACCGGTGGCGCCTTCGGCACCAGCAACATCGGCGTCAACTACGGCATCATGTTTTTGGGCTATGCCGCTTCCACCTGGATCAGCCAGCCCATCACCGCCGTGCTGTATCACGCCGAGGCCGGCAGCGCCGCCTACCAGCAGTCCTTCTACGGCGCCATTGTGATCGCCGCCATCGCCGTCGTGCTCACCGTCTACATGATGGTCTCCGACAGCAAGAAGAAGTCCGCCTAGTTTTACCGATGCGACAAGGACCGCCCCCTTGCCGCATTCCACCGCCACCAGTATTAAGGAGTCGAAATGTCTGAGCTCAACCCCGTCCGCATTGCCGTTATCGGCGCCGGCGCCATGGGCCGCAACCACATCCGCTTTGTCACCGAGGAGCCCGAGGCCGAGCTCGTCGCCATCGCCGACGCCTTTGAGGGCGCCCGCGCCACGGCCGAGGCCGCCGGCGTGCCGTTTTATACCGATCCCGCCCAGATGATGGACGAGGTCAAGCCCGAGGCCGTCATCATCGCCACGCCCAACGACCTACACCTGGGCGTTGCCCGCGAGGCTGTGAAGCGCAACATCGTGCCGCTGGTCGAAAAGCCGATCTCCAACGACCTCGAGGATGCCCAGGCCTTTGCCGCCGAGGCCGAGACCGCCGGCGTGCCCGTACTCGTGGGTCAGCACCGTCGCCACAATCCCTTCGTCAACAAGGCCAAGGAGATCATCGAGTCCGGCGAGCTGGGCAAGCTCACCGTGTCGAGCTTCCACTACATGATCTATAAGAATGACGAGTACTTCGATGTCGAGTGGCGCCGCAAGAAGGGTGCCGGCCCGATCCTGGTCAACCTGGTGCACGACGTCGACCTGCTCCGTTACCTGCTGGGCGAGCCCGTTGCCGTCCAGGGCATGCAGTCCAGCGCCGCCCGCGGTTTTGAGACCGAGGACTCCGCCGTGGTCAACGTCCGTTTTGCCGATGGCGCGCTCGCAAGCATGACCATCTCTGACGCCACCGCCAGCCCCTGGAACTGGGAGGCCACCGCTCGCGAGGATCCGCAGTACCGCCCCTTCGACGCCGACGCCTACTTTATCGGCGGCACTAAGGGCGCCCTTTCGCTGCCCCGCCTGCACCGGTTCTCCTACGACGGCGCCTCCAACTGGCACAAGCCGCTGCAGATGGAGATCCCGGCCGTGGACCCGGCGCTGCCGCACAAGATGCAGCTCAAGCACTTTGTGAAGGTCGTTCGCCGCGAGGTCGAGCCCGTCGTGACCCCCGCCGATAACGTTAAGACGCTCACGCTTCTCAACGCCATCAAGGAGGCCGCCGAGACCGGCCAGCTCGTCGAGCTGTAATGCCTTAAGAGCGGCCGCGGCAGATACCCCATGCCGAACCCCTCGGTCCGCCACCAATAAGCCCCTCTTCTTTGCCCCGCGAGCAGCCTCCTGCCCGCGGGGCTTTTGTGCAGTGGCATGCGACAAAGGGACAGTCCCTTTGTCGCATCGCGGGTGGTATCCTTGGTAGCCCTGTGCTGCAAACGCACCTTAAACGCAAGGAGTCCCATGGATCTTATCGCCCAGCTCGCCCGCGAGCTCAACCTTAAGGC
>JAXIZX010000006.1:0-2343 GCA_036303765.1 Collinsella sp.
CAAGGTGACGTGAAACGAAAGGGCGCTGACCTTCTGGTCGCGCCCTTGAAGTTGAACGTCAGATTGTCCAAATGCGGCCCGCGCAGCGTCGACCGGTTACGGCGTTTGTAAAACGCCGTAACCTACAAGATGAGCATGGCGTCACCAAAGCTGAAGAAGCGGTAGCGTTCTTCGATAGCAGCGGCGTAGGCATCCATGATCTGGTCGCGGGTGGCAAGTGCGCTTACGAGCATCATGAGCGTGGAGCGCGGCACGTGGAAGTTCGTGATCAGCGCGTCGACCACGTGATAGGTCGAGCCGGGCATAAGGTAGAGCTGCGTTGTCGCGTTCTCGCGCACCACGATGTCGCCGCGGCCGAGCGTGTCGGCCCCGTCCTCGCGGCCCTCAAAATAGCGCGCCGTCACAGCCGGATCGGACACCGGCGCGTCCGCGTCAAACGCGCTCTCGAGCGAGCGCACTGCGGTAGTGCCGACGGCGATCACACGATGGCCCTCGGCCTTCGCCTTATGCACGGCGTCGACAACCTCCTGCGACACGTGGTAGCGCTCGGTGTGCATCACGTGCTGCGCGGGGTCGTCCTCCTCCACCAGACGGAAGGTATCGATACCCACCTCGAGCTCGACGGCGGCAAACTTGGCACCCTTGGCCTCGATGGCAGCCATGAGCTCGGGAGTAAAATGCAGACCCGCCGTGGGAGCAGCGGCCGAGTGCTCCTCCTTCATGGCGTAGACGGTCTGGTACTTCTCGGGATCGCCCTCGTAATCGGTAATGTAGGGCGGCAGCGGCACGTGACCGGCGGCGTGAATGGCCTCGTCGAGCGTGCGCGGCTCGCCGGCGGCATTGCAGCCGGCCGGCTCAAAACGCACCAGGCGGCCGCCGCGGCTATCGGTGACAAAGTCGACAACCTCGGCCGTCAGCACCACGGGAGCCCCCTCGGGCGCATGGGCGCCACCGGCGCGATACTCAATATGAGCACCGGGCTTCAGGCGCTTGCCCGGCTTGACCAGACACTCCCAAACGTGACCCAGCGGGTCAACATCCTCGCGGCGCTTGAGCAGCAGGGTCTCGACCACGCCGCCCGATCCCGTTTTACGACCGATCAGACGGGCCGGCATCACGCGCGTCTGATTGATGACGAGCACGTCGCCCGGCTCGATATAGTCGATGATGTCGCGGAAGATGCGGTGCTCAACGGTACCGCCATGCTTTAGCGGCGTTCCCGCCTGAGAGCCCTTGCGATCCACCACCAGCAATCGGCAGGAATCGCGCGGCTCGGCAGGAGCTTGGGCGATCAGTTCCTCAGGAAGGTTGTAGTCAAAATCATCGGTACGCATAGACACGTCGGATACTCCTTATATAGCTAAAGTCCGCTCTACATCCTAGCAGGCTGACGTCCCAAATGAACTACTTTTTGGCGGCTTTACGCTCGTCGCGGATGCGGGCGCGGTCCATGGCCGCCTCGACAGCCGAGAAGCGGCAGCCGCAGTAGTTCTGCCGATACATGCCAAGCTCGCGCGAACGGCGTGTCGCCTCGGGGTAATACGGACGAAAATCGCGAATCACCGGAGTGAGACCGCGGGCGGCAGCCAGACGCTCCAACACATCATTGCAGGTTTCGAACAACTGATACGGCGAGACGGCGAGCGTCGTACCCACAAACTCAAACCCACGCTCCTGGGCCACGCGGCACGCCTCGGCCAAGCGCAGGGCATAGCACGCACGACAGCGACGGGGCCGATCGGCACCCAGCGGTGCCACGCCGGCCTCCCAGCGCTCACGGTCCTCCCCCGCCTCGATAAGCTCGATGTCGCCATCGGCACACCACCGGCGCAGCTCGTCCAAACGCCGCTGCCATTCATCGTGCGGCTGAATATTGGGGTTGGTCCAGCAGATTGTGGGCTCAAACCCTTCCTCGCGCAGCAGGCGGACCGGCTCAAGAGAGCACGGCGCACAGCAGGCGTGCAACAACAACGGCTTCATCGACATCTCCTCACCCGAAAAAGCGCACGCCGAAGGACGTGTCCTCGCAGGCGACAATGCGGCGGTCGCGCAAAATGGTCCGCACGTAATACCAGTCGCCCACACAGCCTGACAAATGCAAGCCGGCCGCCAGATAGCACAGCAGCGGATAGCCCGAAAACGCAAACCCCAGGGCAAGCGTTGTCGTCACAACAGCCGTCGGTGCCAGGCAAACCGCCATGTACCGCCGGCGCGAATACACAACGCCCTCGGCGCAGGCATAGATCATCGCCGTCTCGCGATTCGCCCCAAAGGTCACCTGCGCGCCCGCAGGCGCCAGCAGCTTAAAAAACACACCGTGCACCAGCTCGTGCACGGCAAATG
>JAXIZX010000007.1:0-12496 GCA_036303765.1 Collinsella sp.
CCCCGATAATCAGTGCGCACTTCAGAGCCTTATTTTACTGCAAACTCCGGGCTAAATACTACCCTGCCCAGGCGAACGAGCGTAGAGCCCTCCTCAAGGGCAGGCTCAAAGTCCTCGCTCATGCCGCAGGAAAGCTCAGGCAGGTTCAAATCGGGATGCGCCGCCTCCAGCTCATCCCTCAGCTCACGAAGCCCCGCAAAGGTGCGGCGTGCCACATCCTTATTCCCCCGGGGCGCCATAGTCATAAGCCCCTGTACGCAAATTCCCTCAAGTTCCGCAAGCTCGCCCGCGTCGGCACGAATCTCATCGGGCGAAAAGCCTCCCTTCGACTCCTCACCACTCACATTGACCTCAATGAGCACACGCTGGGGGCCGGCGAGCTCGCCTGCCTCAATCTTGCGGACAGCACGGCTCGAGATCGCCTGCGCCAGATGCAGCGAACCCACCGAGTGAATCAGCTCGGCTGAGCCCAGCACCGCATTGATCTTATTGGTCTGCAGGTTGCCGATCATATCGAAGCGCACCTCGGGCAGCTCCGGATGCTCCGCCAGACCCGTGAGCTTGCGAACCAGCTCCTGCGGGCGGTTCTCGGCAAAATGGCGATACCCCGCCTGGATGGCGGCAACGGTCTCATCGACACCAACGGTCTTGGACACGGCAATGAGGCGCGCGGCGTCGTGGGGACGGCCTGCGCGATCGAGCGCCGCATAAAAACGTTCCAGAATCTGCTCGCGGCGAGCGCGCATCAAGTCCAAATAGTTATCCATTGCCAATCGCCTCCGCTGACAGCCAAACAAGTAGTCCCATGCTATCGCAAGAGCGCGGCCCCGCATGTGCAAGGCCGCGCTCACTTAGGTATTTACAATCTTTCGACGAACGGAATTACTTACTCCTCGTCGTCCTCGCCATCGTCCTCGTCCTCAAGATGATCGAGCAGGTAGCGAAGACCCTCGCTGACCTCGTTAGTGGGCACCTTGGCAACGTAGCGAGCGTCGACGGCGGGCCTCATGATAACACCCTCGCCCGAAGGCACGCGCATGCTCTCGAGCTCATCCTCATCAGTGCAGGCGATATCACCGGCAGTCATACGCTGTCCGGTCAACAGGAAGGTCAGACGGCAGGCGGCATCGATGGAAATCGAGGCGATGCGATCGAGATAGCGCGATACCATGATGGCGCGGCGCAGGTCGTCATAGTTGCTGTCGTCGTCCATAAAATCGCCCGTGTCCATGCGGTTAAAGGTGCGGAAGAACTTCTCGTAGGCGGCGTGCACTGGCTCGTCATCGACGGCCAAGTTGCAGATGATGGACATGTCGTTGGTGACGAGCGCAGAAAGCGAAGAGCCCAGCACCTGGTAGACGGCCTCAGCCTCGGCCTCGACCGTGCCGACAAGCTCCTTGGGCAGCGAGATGTCGGCCTTGATCATATGACGCGTGGCGCGGCAAATCTGGCGAACCTTATCGGTCATGCGCTGCAGGTTAAAGTCGACGTAGATGATCGTCTGCAGCAAGCGGAAGTCGGAGGCGACCGGTGACTGCGTGGCAATCAGGTTGTAGCAGACGGCCTCCAGGTTGGCGCAGCGTGCGTCAATCGAAAGCGTGCGCTTCTTGGTCTTGGTGGCGAGCTTGCGGTCGTCGGTCACATAGGCCTTCACGGCATCGTGGAGGGCCAGATCGACGGCCTCGTAGATGCTCAGCATCTCGTGACGGGCCTCGATGAGCTGACGGGAAAACAGTTTGCGCATGGTTCACTCCAATCAGTTGGGTGCGGTCATGCCGCCCGCACAGTGAATACGCACCGGACCAGATCCGATCGGCTTGGGACTAGTCGCACCGATCAGCCAAAGCGGCCGGTGATATAGTCTTCCGTCCGCGAGTCCACCGGGCTGGTGAAGATCGCGTCGGTTTGACCATACTCGATGAGCGTAGCGGGCTCGCCGGCAACTTCCTGCAAGAAGAATGCGGTGTAGTCGCTAATGCGAGCTGCCTGCTGCATTGAATGCGTGACGATGATGATCGTCATCTCGGGCGCCAGCTCGGCCATCAGATCCTCGACCTTAGAGACGGACGTGGGGTCGATGGCGGAGCAGGGCTCGTCCATCAGAAGGACATCGGGTTGCACCGCAAGCACGCGCGCGATGCACAGACGCTGCTGCTGACCGCCCGAGAGCGCCAAACCATCCTTGTTGAGCTGATTGGATACCTCTTTCCAGAGGTTGGCGCGCTTGAGCGATTCTTCCACGATGTCATCGAGGTCACTTTTGCTAGTCACGCCCTGCAGACGAGGGCCAAAGGCGACATTCTCGTAGATGGATTTAGGAAACGGGTTGGGCTGCTGAAAGATCATGCCCACGCGACGACGGAGATCGACCGGGTCGACACCCTCGGCATAGATATCGTTGCCGTCGAGCGTCATGGTGCCCTCGACGCGCGTGCCCTCGATCAGGTCATTCATGCGGTTGATGCAGCGCAAAAACGTCGACTTGCCGCAGCCCGAAGGGCCAATGAAGGAGGTGATGGCGTTTTTGGCGATGTTGAGGTCAAGCCCCGTCAGCGCATGAAAGTCACCGTACCAAAAGTTGAAATCCTTGGCCGTAATGGCCGCTTGCTCCAACGTGGGAGCGGACTGATAAACGGACATGGGACTCCTTAACTAGCGACGCTTGCGCGACAGGAAGCGCGCAAACAGGTTGAAGGCCAAAATGATCACCATCAGCAAGAGCGCGGTGCCGTAGGCTGCGTTCATGTTGATGCCGTCGTTGGCAAGCAGGTACAGGTGAACCGTCATGGGGCGGCCGGAATCGAGCGGCGAAATAGGCAGGTTGATGGCCTGGCCCATGGTGTAGAGCACCACCGCGGTCTCGCCAATGGCACGGCCGATGGCGAGGACGATGCCCGTGGCAATACGGCCAAAGGCAGAAGGAAGCACGATCTTGGAGACAACCTGCCACTTGGTGGCGCCCAGGCCGTACGCGCCCCAACGGATATAGCGCGGAACGGCGCGAATGGCCTCTTCGGTGGTGCGCATGACGATGGGGAGCATCAAGAGCGCGAGTGCCAGAGCGGCAGAGACCATCGAAAGGCCCAGGCCCATAGCCTCGACAAACAAGGCGTAGCCAAACAGGCCCATAACGATGGAGGGCACCGAGGCCAAAGCGTCAGCAGCGTAGCGAATGAGCTCGACGACCTTGCCCTGCTTGGCGTACTCGGCCAGATAGACGGCTGCCAGCACAGCGATCGGCGTGCAGATAAGCATGGCGAGCGCCGTCACGTAGACGGTCGAGACGATCGTGGGCCAAATTCCGCCCTCGGCGTTGACGCCCTGGGGCCAACCGAAGATAAAGTCGAGCGAGATATGCGGTAAGCCGTTAACAACCACGTAGGCGATGATAGCGACCAGCACCAGCGTGGTGATGTATGCCGCGGCACGGAACACGCCAAGCATGATCTTGTTGGACAGGTCCTTGTTGATGCGGCCCTTCTTGCCGTGGGAAAGGGCACGCTTGATGCGCTCGCGCGACGAGGTCGCATCGACCGTCGCGTCAACGGAATCGGACATAGCCTACCCCCTCTTCTTCTTGGAAATCAGACGGACGATGCCCACCAGCGTGGCGGAGATGATAAACAGGACCACGCCCATGCCGAACAGCGCCGAGCGATGCAGACCCGAGGAATAGCTCATGTCGAGCGCGATCTGGCTCGTGAGCGTCGAGATAGGGCTCGCAATGCTGTCGGGAATAACCGGGGCGTTACCCACGACCATGAGCACGGCCATGGTCTCTCCGATGGCACGGCCCATACCCAGCACGATGGCATCCACGATACCCAGCTTAGCAGCAGGTAGCACGACCTTATAGATGGTCTGCCACTTAGTAGCACCCATGGCATACGATGCCTCGCGAATGCCCATGGGAATGGAATTGAGGGCATCGATGGTGAGCGTGGTGATGGTAGGGACGATCATGATGGCGAGCACAAACCACGCCGTCAGCGCACCAAAACCAAGGCCGCCGGTCAGTTGTGCGATAAACGGGCGGATGATGATCATGCCGAAAAAGCCGTAGATGATAGAAGGAATGCCGGCCAGCAGGTCGACGGCAGGGCTGATGAGCTTGCGCACGCGCTTGCCGGCGATCTCGACCAGGTACACGGCCGTGCCCACACCTAGCGGCACGCCCATGGCGAGCGCACCGACGGTCACCAGACCTGAGCCGGCAAGCAGCGACATGATGCCGTAGTGGCCCTCAGAGGGCGCCCACGTAAAGCTAAAGAAGTCCGCCAGACCGATGTCGGTAAAGACGGGCAGCGCCGAGTACGTGGTAAAGACAAAAATCAGGATGACGGTAACGACCGCCAAAAACGCGCAGGCAAAGAAGATCCACTGCAGCGCCTTCTCCTTGATATAGGTACTGCGCGATACGAGCGCCAGCTCGCGCTTCTTGGGTGCCTGAGCATTCTGCTCAGTCTGGGAGTTTTCCTGTGCTTCCATGCTACTCACTCCCCTTCTCGTCGTTGGTGACGGGAATAAAACCCGCCTCGCGAATCTGCTTGTCCATCTTTTCGGACGTCACGTAGTCGATGTAATCCTGCGCCTGCTGCGAAGGCGCACCCTTCACAAAGAAGTAAAGGTCGCGCGAGATGGGATAGCCGCCACTCGCGACCGTCTTCTCGGACGCCTCAACATGATTGACCGAGACAGCCTTGACCGAGGTCTTGGCGTTGAGGCTATCGACGAAGCCCAGCGAAATGTAGCCGATGGCCCCACGCGAACGAGATACCACGTCGCGCACCTGGCCCGTACCCGAAAGAACAGCCGAGCGGCGATCGAACGGCGTGCCATCCATCACGATGGTACGGAAGGCCTCGCGCGTACCGGACGCCTCGTCTCGGTTGATGACCTGAATCCTCAGGTCCTCGCCACCGACCTCTTTCCAATTGGTAATCTTGCCGGCGTAGATATCGCGGAGCTGCTCGGTCGAGAGGTTATCGACGGGGTTGTCGTCGTTCACGATGACCGCAATACCGTCGTGGGCAATGACGATGGGAGTCAGGCCCAGATCCTGTTCGTCGGCATTGAGTCCACGGGAGGAGCTGGCGATATCGGCCGTGCCGGCGCTGACGGCCTCGATCCCAGCGGAAGAACCCAAACCGGAAACGAGCACGTCGATGCCGGTCTCCTCCTTAAAGCCCTCGGCCGCAATCTCGGCGATAGGAAGGCAGGTCGTGGAGCCGGCCACGGTAATGGAAGAGGTAGAAGATCCCGAAGAACAGGCGCACAGCGTAAGCGTAAGCACAGCGGCGCTCAGGACCGATACGATCTTTCTCATAGCATCACGCCGATCGCAGCATGGCGCCCACAGGTGCCGTCCTCGTTACGGTAGGAATAAAAGCGGTCGTTCTGACGCACGGTCGAAAGCTGGGTATCCACGATATTATCCGTGTCGACACCGACATCTACCAGCGCCTCGCGAATGGCAGCGAAAAGATCAAGCATGCGAGAGGTATTCGCATCGATGCAAGAGAACTCGGCGGCAAAGCGATTCATGAGTTCCTGGGATACCTCATATTCGTCACCCAAGATATGGGGGCCGATATAGGCGGAAACGTCGCTCGCATCGCAACCGGCAGCATCGCAAAGCGCCTGGCACGCCTTGGCGGAAATACGTGCAATCGTGCCCTTCCAACCGGAGTGCACCACGGCAAATCCGCCGGGGGCCACCAGCACCACGGGAACGCAGTCGGCAAAGCAGAGCAGCACGGGCACGTTATGCGCCGTGCAGACGATGGCATCACAGCCCTCGGCAATCTGCTCGCGAACGTCCTCAAGGTCATCGGCGCCGTTCGAGGTCACCGCAACGATATGATCACCATGGACCTGATTGGGAACGAGCAGGTTGTGCTCGCACTCGGCGGCACCCATAGCCTCGAGCGCACGACGACGATTTTCTTGAACAGCAAAGGGGTCATCGCCAACATGCGAGCCCAAGTTGAGTGAGGAGTACGCATCTTCGGAAACACCACCGGCACGCTCGGTGAAGGCAAAGCGAACATCGGATGTCGCGCCCTCCACCAACGTAACTCCATCATGGTCGACACGCGAAACTTTGTCCGCACGTGCTGCCATACTAAAGCCTCCTAATAACACAAGTACCGCGGCATCGCCGCTACAGCCCGCGTTTATACGGCTGTCATACTTCTCTAAAAGGATACCTGCTGCGCTGGAGGCAATCGTAAAGGGAACGTAAAGAGATTGGAGGTTCTAGTTTACAAAGTCGAAATAAAAAGGGCGCGTCCATACGGACACGCCCCTGTGCACAACAATGCAAAGAACGACTTAGAAGCTACCGCGCTTCAGGAAGTCGGGAAGCTCGAACTGATCGTTGCCGAAGTTAGGAAGCTCGGTGCCACCGACGTTGCGGGTCGGAGCGGCCTGAGCCGGGCTCGTGGCAGGAGCGGTGCGCTGCGGCTCAGCGGAGGCAGCGGCCTTGCTCTGAGACTGCTGAGCAGCAAAGAGCTCGTCCTGACGGTTGACGTTGGAGTCGGAGAAGCCCGTAGCGATGACGGTGATACGCACCTGATCGCCCAGGGACTCGTCGACAACGGTACCGAAGATGATGTTGGCCTCGGGGTCGACGGCGTTGGCGACAACGTCGGCGGCGTCGCTGATCTCCTGGATGCCCAGGTCCTTGGAACCGGCGATGGAGAGCAGCACGCGCGTGGCACCATCGATGGAGCTCTCGAGCAGCGGGCTGGAGATGGCCTGCTGGGCAGCGTCGACGGCACGGGTGTCCCCAGAAGAGGTACCGATACCCATCATGGCGGTACCGGCCTGCTTCATGATGGTCTTAACATCGGCGAAGTCCAGGTTGATGATACCGGGGACGGTGATGAGGTCGGTGATGCCCTGGGTGCCCTGGGAAAGGACGCCATCGGCAATCGCGAAGGCCTCGAGCATGGTGGTCTTCTTCTCGGCGATGTCGAGCAGCTTATCGTTAGGGATGACGATCATGGTGTCGACGCAATCGGAGAGGGTCTTAATGCCCTCCTCGGCGCTCTTCTTGCGCTTGCGGCCCTCGAAGGTGAAGGGCTTGGTCACGACGGCGACGGTCAGCGCACCGACCTCGTTCATCGCGATATCGGCAACGATGGGAGCAGCGCCGGTACCGGTGCCACCGCCCTCGCCGCAGGTGATGAACACCATGTCGGCGCCAGCGAGCGCCTCGGCAATGTCGTCGCGGGACTCATCGGCAGCCTTGCGGCCAACCTCGGGGTTGGCGCCGGCGCCCAGGCCGCGGGTAAGGTCGGTGCCGATGTGCACCTTGATATCGGCATCAGAGATCGCGAGTGCCTGAGCATCGGTGTTGATGGCAACAAACTCGACGCCGCGGATGCCCTCTTCGATCATTCGATTGACCGCGTTGGTACCGCCGCCGCCGACGCCGACCACCTTAATGACGGCAAGGTAGTTGTTGATCTCTGTCTCGTGCATGTCGGTCCTCCGAACAAAGGTTATAGCCATAGCATGGGTCGACCCCTGCGCACATTAACCTTCAGGTTGAAAGTAAATGCAAAGGTAAACCGTATTATGGTTGCACATTATGAACGTATCAGTCAAATAATTGACCGTGAAAACCAAACAAACCAGATAAACGGCGTGGTATGGCCCCTCAACAAAGCATCAACCAGCGCTACGAGGTCGGAGCGTTCCTAAATGTGTAGTTGCCCGGAGAGCGCACATTGATATACGTTACGCCCTCTACCTGCGAAAGCAGCTTGGTGACTACGCGCTCCTTCTTGACGATATCGTTCGAATCGCCCAGCGACACCTCAATGCCGTTATTGAGGTTTGCCGAGATGGCTTCGACCGAAGGCGTGGAAATATCCTTGACTTGTCCCAAGAACTCGCTCGAAAAACCACGCACATAATCCAGGCCGGCCTTAACGGCCTTGGAGCTCACCGCCTGGCCGGAAACTGGAGCGACATCCGCCGAGACATCAGTCAGCAACACCGCGCCATAGTGCTTAGCGAGCGCCAGTGCGGCATCGATGCCGGTCAGGGTATTTGAGCCCTGCCCTGTCGTGATGACGTTGCCCTGGTCGTCCACTTCGACCGACGTCGACAGCGGGGCGATCCAGGTGTCATCATCCCCGATGGCCCAGGCTAGGTCATCGGAGCTGATATAGGCAATTGCGATGACCTTGCGCTCCATAGGCGTAATGATGAGCGTATGCGGGAACTGACGCTGAACATCCACGCCCGAGACCCACGGGTTCTGCTTGAGGTCCTCGGTAATCTGGTCGGGATCGACGTTAAAAAGCGACGTTCCCTCGGGCAAATCGATCAGCTGGATAGCATCGTGCTTCGTCACATGCTCGCTGCCTTGAATCTGAATATCAGTGGCGGTAAACAATCCAGAGTTAATCACCACGATGGCAACGACGACGAGCACGGCCAAGACGGCCAGAACGCCGCCCACGATTTTGCCTTTGCCTGTAACGACAGAAGCGGCGTCTGATGTTTTATTTGCCATCGCCCCAAGTGAAGACAACGGGTTGACGCCTTTTTTACCCGAAGGCTTCTTGGCGGTAGCCGGCACCGATGTCAGCGAGCGCGGTTTCGATGCGCCCAGCGTGCGACCCGGACGCAGCGTTTTAGTTCCCGTCGGTGGCTTAGGAGTTGCCATGGGACGGGCAGGCTTGGCGCCCATAACAGGCTTTGACGTCACCGAGGGACGCGAGGACTTTTTTGCGGCCGGACGATTATCGAGCTGCGAGCCGACGACCGGACGACTGGTCTGTCGAGCATGCCCGACAGACTTAGAGTGCGCGACGGTATTGCGTTGAGGTTTGGCAGGCGCGCCGGAACGCCCTCCGGCGCGGCGGAAGGTGGGTTTCGATGCTCTAGAAGCCGAGGAATTTAACTTCCGGTCTGAGCTCGATGCCATACGCCTCCCTCACCTTTCCGTGCACATGTCTGATAACCGCGGCAACGTCATCGGCCGAGGCAGTTCCGTTATTAACGATAAAATTAGCGTGAACGGGCGAAACTTCCGCGCCGCCAATCGAAAAACCCTTTAATCCACAATCCTCGATAAGCTTGCCCACGCTCGCATCGGGCGGGTTGCGAAAGACCGACCCGCAGGATGCGCGACCCATGGGCTGTGTACGCTTGCGCCTCGTCAGGTACCGCTCCATGCGCTCGCGAATGTCGGCCTTGGGCGCCAGTTTAAGCTTGAGCACGCACTCGAGGATGATCTCATTGCGGGGAAGGCTACATTCGCGGTAGCCCCAAGTAATCTCGGACCCCGCATAATGCTTGATACCGGATGCCGGGTCAAACGTTACGACATCCTCAACCAGCGAGCCAATCCACTCGGTCCGTGTGCCGGCATTCATAGATATCGCACCGCCAACCGAACCAGGGATGCCAACGGCAAACTCAAGGCCCGAGAGGCTACGCGACAGGGCATCGTTGACCAGGCGCGCAAACATCACGCCCGCACCGACCGTCAGCGTACAACCGTCATCGGCAACAACCGTGCGCTGAAACTCACGTCCGAGCGAAATGACGGCGCCGCGATAACCGCCATCGGCAACCAGCAGATTGGAGCCCTTGCCGATGATGACCCACGGCACCTGCTCGCGATCGAGCACCGCCACGGCGCGGCGGAGGGCATGATAGCTATGGCACGTCACAAAGAGGTCGGCCTTGCCGCCGATACGATAGCTCGTATGACGCGCAAGGCGCTCGTCCTCGATCACATCCGTGTCGATCATGCCCGAGAGCGCCATGACGGCGTTAAACAGACCCATTAGACTTAAGCGTCTTTCTTGGCAGTCAGATACTCAATGAACTCGGGACCGACGGTCGTAACGTCACCGGCACCCATAGTGAGCAGCAGGTCGCCCTCGCCCACCATCTGCTCGAGCTCCTGATTGAGCTCAAGACGGCTGGAGCAGTACACGACCTCCTTGCCAGGATGCTTGGCGCGCACGGTATCGGCGAGCATCTTAGAGGTGACACCCGGAATGGGCATCTCGCCAGCCGAGAACACATCAATCAGCAGCAGTTTATCGGCATTGGCAAATGCATCGGCAAAGTCGTCGCACAGGGCCTGCAGGCGCGAATAGCGGTGCGGCTGGAACACGACGTCGACGTGCTTGTAGCCCAGCGACGAAGCAGCAGCAAGCGTCGCCTTGATCTCGGTGGGGTGATGGCCATAATCATCGACCACGGTGATGCCATCGATATCGCCCACGTGGGTAAAGCGACGGCGGACGCCCTCAAAGCTCGAGAGCGCCTTGGCGGCGGCGTCGATGTCAAGGCCCAGGACATGGGCGACGGTGAGCACCGCCGTGGCGTTGAGCATGTTGTGGCGACCGGGATTGCTCTTGATCTCCACAGCGTGCTCAGTGCCGTCCTCAAAGCGAACGATAAAATCGCTCTGGATGCCCTTGACATCCGGGTGCATGCAGACGATGTCGTTGCTCTCGGCAAAGCCGTAGGAAAGCACGTGACGACCCGTCGACTTGGCGAGCTCGACCAGATGCGGGTCCTCACCGCAGACGATGACGGTGCCGTCCTCGCCCACCAGGCTCATGAATTTGGCGAAAGTTGCCTCGATCTCCTCGATACCCGAGTAGTGATCGAGGTGGTCGGCCTCGACGTTGGTCACGATGACCACGTTGGGGTTCAGGAACAGGAAGGAGCTGTCGGACTCGTCGGCCTCAGCGACAAAGTAGTCGCCCGAGCCGTTCTTGCCGTTCGTGTCATAGCCCTCGACGATGCCACCGATCAAGAAGCTCGGATCCAGACCCATGCGGTCGAGCATGGTGGCGCACATCGAAGACGTGGTGGTCTTGCCATGCGTGCCGGCAACAGCGACGGTGGTGTAGCCGTGGCCCAAAGCAGAGAGCATCTTGGCACGGGGCCACACGGGAATACCAAGCTCGCGAGCGCGCACGAGTTCAGGGTTGGACTCCGGAATAGCGGTGGAGACAACAACCACGTCGGGCTTGACCTCGTCGATCGTGGCGGCCTCATGGCCCACATGCACCTTCACACCAGCGCGGGTAAGCTGGCGGATATAACGTGACGTCTTAAGGTCGGAGCCGGTAACGGCATAACCGCGCTCGTGAAGAACGAGGGCGATGCCGCTCATGCCGGCGCCGCCGATACCGATAAAATGGGCGCTCTTAAACTCGGGCGCGGAGGTTGCAGTCTGGGAATCAGCCATGTGCTCGTGTACTCCTTGCGTAAACACTGCCTGTAACCCGTTAACTGTACCGCACCTACCGCATCAGCGCGAGGGCGACCGACGATATCCCGTCTAACTAACGCAAACCCTCTACCGCATCCGCCAGAAGAGCGGCGGCCCTATCCTGAGCCAGACCACGCGCCGCCTGACGCATGGCGTCGCGCGCCGCCGCGTCATCGACCAGGTGCAGCAGTTCATCGGCAAAGGCAGAACCGTCGATATCGGCATCGGCGCAGAGCACGCCGGCCCCAGCGTCGACCAGATAACGGGCATTGGTGGTTTGGTGGTCGGCCGTCGCATGCGGGTACGGCACGAGCACCGAAGGCACGGCGAGTGCAGCGATCTCGGCCACGCTCGATGCGCCCGAACGCGAGAGCACCAAATCGGCAGCAGCCAGCATATCGCCCATGTTGTCGATGTAAGGCTGGACGCGGTAACGCTTCGCCTCCTCGGGCGTCAGCGCCAAAGCGCGCTCGGTCTCCTCAAAGCCGTCGGCACCCGTCGAATGCAACACATAGAGGTTCTTGCGCGAAAGCAGCTCGTTTTTGAGCGAAGCCACACGCTCGTTGAGGTGCTGGGCGCCAAGTGAACCGCCAAAGACGAGCAGCAGCGTAGCGTCCTCGGGAACGCCAAGTGCCTTGCGGCCGCGAGCGCGATCGCCCTCGATCACCGAGCGACGTACGGGGTTGCCGGTCATGAGCACGTGGTCAGGGTCACCTTCGCGCTCAAAGACCGAACGCGCTGCCGGCACCGAGATGCACACGCGGGCGGCGTGGGAGTTCATCATCTTGTTGGCCAGGCCCGGAACAGAGTTCTGCTCATGCAGCAGATACGGAACGCCCGCGCCCTTGCACCACCCCAGCAGCGGAACCTCGACATAGGCACCAAAACCAATGGCGGCATCGGGCTTGCCGACCTTTGAGAAATGACTAGCGAGCGCACGCTTGGCCTTGTTGACACGCCACAGCGAGGTGAGCGCCGTCCAAGGGCGGGAGCGGTCGAAGCCCGTGACCGTAATGGGCACAAAATCAAACCCAGCGTCGGGGACCAGACGACCCTCGAGCTTGCGCGACTGGCCCACGAACACAACGTGGTGGCCACGGTCACGCAGTTCTTCGGCCAAGGCGAGCGCGGGGTTGATGTGTCCTGCCGTGCCGCCGGCTGCAATAGCAACGGTCATTTTATCGGTCATGGTAGTCCCTTCGTACACGCGGTCCCTGGTCGTCGGTACGCAGACGC
>JAXIZX010000008.1:0-9400 GCA_036303765.1 Collinsella sp.
AGCTTCTCGAGTCCGCAGTACTCATTGCGCCAGCCCAGGCTCACGTAAAAGTCGGAGAAGTGCTCCATCTGCGCCTTGTACTCGTCCTTGATGGTGGCGTACTTGGGCACCATCACGATGACTTCGGCGCCGGCGCGCACGAGCGCCGCAGGCAGCGACCCCGCCACGTCACCCAGGCCACCGGTCTTAACAAACGGTGCGCACTCGGCCGAGGCAAACACGATCTGCATCTTTTTGCTGGAATCAGCCATATTGTCTCCCATGTTGCAATTCGAGAATAGCCGCCTGGCGCGAACCGGGCGGCTATTCTACATGTTACGAGCGATGTTGCGGTGCCAACGTTAACGAACGATGGTGGTATCGGAAGTTAACGGAGCCTTGCCCAGCACCAGGATGTTCTCGGGCGTGCCGCGAAGCTCGGTGTTGACGGGCACCACGTTGTTCTTGTCCAGGATGGCGTTCTCAACGCGGGCACCGCTCTTGATGATGCAGCTCTGGTTGATGATCGAGTTGGTCACCGAGGCGCCCTCCTCGACCACGACGCCGCGCGACAGGATCGAGTTGCGCACGGTGCCCTTGATGATACAGCCGGCCGAGATGATCGAGTTGCAGGCGTGGCTGCCGGTCGCGTAGCGCGAAGGCGGTACGTCGTGAGCCTTGGTCAGAATCGGGCGCTCGGGGTCAAAGAGCTGGTCGGCCACGGTCTGGTCGAGTAGGTCCATGCTGCGGCGATACAGCGACTTCTCGCTAAACACGCCCACGACCTCGCCCTTGTACTCGTAGCTGCACACGTCGATGTTGCCAAAGTCTCCCTGGAGTGCCTCGAGCAGGTCCAGATAGTCGGCGGCCTGGTAGTGATCGATGATCTCGAGCAGCGTCTCGCGGTTGACGATGCAGCAATCCATGGAGGCATTGTCGCCGTACACGACGCCGGCGCTCACGCCCGTCAGGCGGCCGTTCTCGTTGATCTGCAGCTTGGTCTCGTCATCGACGTTGCGCGTGGCCTTGCAGTACACCACGGTCATCTGCGCGCCGGAGTTCTCGTGCGCGTCGATGATAGTGTTGAGGTCCATGTTAAAGATGATGTTGGTGCCCATCATCACAACGTAGGGCTTGTCCGAGCGCTGGAACAGCGTCTTGTTGGAGATGATGTCGCGCAGCAGGAAGCGCATGCCGCCCTTGGTGGTGCCATACGCGTTGCCGGGCACCATGAACAGGCCGCCCTTCTTGCGGTCCAGGCCCCAGTCCTTGCCCGAGCCCACGTGGTCGATCAGCGAGCGGTAGTTGCCCGGCATAACGACGCCGACGGTCTTAATGCCGGCATTCATCATGTTGGACAGCGGGAAGTCGATCAGGCGGTAGCGGCCCAAAAACGGAACGGACGCGATGGGGCGGTCCTTGAGCAGCACGCTGCCGTAGGTCGAAGAGTAGTTAGCGGTGATATAACCGATGGCCTTGCGATTGATCATCGGATCATTCCCCCTTCCCGATAACGACGTCATTTCCAACGACGGCCGTATCCTTGGTGGTATCGACAGAGCCGAGCTTCACGCCCTCTTCGACCGTGGAGTTCTCGCCCAAAATAGCGCGGCAGATGTGCGCGCCGCTCTTAACGTGCGCACCCGGCAGCAGCACGGAGTCCTCGACTACGGCGCGCTCCTCGATGATGACATCGGTCGAAAGAATCGAGTGGCGAGCGGTACCGTAGATCTTGCAGCCGTTGGAGACCAGACAGTCGTCCACGCGGCCGTCCGGACCAATGTAGTGCGGCGGACGTGTGGTGATGTTGGACATGATGGGGAAGTGCTTGTCAAACAGATCGAACTCGGGGTTGTTGCCCAGCAGGTCCATCGAGGTCTCGTGGAAGCTGGCGATGGTGCCGACGTCCTTCCAAAAGCCGTGGAACTCGTAGCTGTACAGGCGCTTGTTCTCGCCGAGCAGCTTGGGGATGATGTCCTTGCCAAAGTCGTGGCTCGAGCGCTGGTCCAGAGCGTCCTCCTCGAGCGCCTCGATCAGCACGTCGGCCGAGAAGATGTAGATGCCCATGGAGGCGAGGTTCGAATCGGGCTTATCGGGCTTCTCGGTGAACTTGGTGATGCGGCCGTCCTCGGGGTCGGTGGTCAGGATGCCAAAGCGGCTGGCCTCCTCCCAAGGCACGGGCATAACGCTCACCGTGAGGTCGGCGTTGTTCTCGATGTGCGTCTTGAGCATCTTGCGGTAGTCCATGCGATACAGGTGATCGCCCGACAGAATCAGGACGTACTTGGGGTCGTTGGCCTTGATGTAGTCCAGGTTCTGCGTAATGGCGTCGGCCGTGCCCGCATACCAGGCGCCGCCGGTCTGCGTCTCGTACGGCGGCAGGATCGACACGCCACCGTCGCGGCTGTCCAGGTCCCAAGCCTCGCCGGAGCCCACATAGGCATGCAGCAGGTAGGGGCGATACTGCGTCAGAACGCCCACCGTGTCGATGCCCGAGTTGGAGCAGTTGGAGAGCGAGAAGTCGATAATGCGGAACTTGCCACCAAAGCTAACCGCCGGCTTAGCGATCTTTTGGGTGAGTGCCCCCAATCGGCTGCCCTGTCCTCCTGCGAGGAGCATCGCGATGCATTCTTTCTTACTCATCGATTTCTCCTTCTGTCATCGATGTTTCTAACCCATTAGCGACGGGCGCGGCGCTTGGACGCGCCCGCCGAATAATGCCGTGCCGGCAAAGGGAATGCGCGCCCTTTACGCGTGCCAGATCTCGTCGCGGTACTCGCGAATGGTGCGGTCGGACGAGAACCAGCCGCTGGATGCGGTGTTGAGCAGCGCCTTGCGGTTCCAGGTCTGCTGGTCGCTGTAGCTGTTCGTGAGCTTTTCCCAAGCATCCACGTAGCTGCGGAAATCGGCCATGACCAGGTCGGGGTCGTTGTTGTTCATGAGCTCGTTGTAGATGCTCTCGAAGTTGCCCGAAAGCCCGGCGAAGGTGTTGTCCTTGAGCTCGTCCATCACGCGGCCCAGGCGCTCGCGATCGCCGTTGAGGGTATCCCACGCAAAGTAGCTGTTGGATGCCCAAAGCTGCTCGACCTCGGGAGCGGTCAGGCCAAAGATGGCCTCGTTCTCGCGGCCGGCCAGGTCGGCGATCTCGATGTTGGCGCCGTCGAGGGTGCCCAGCGTAATGGCGCCGTTCATCATGAGCTTCATGTTGGACGTGCCCGAGGCCTCCTTACCGGCGGTCGAAATCTGCTCAGAGATCTCGGCGGCGGGGTAGATGAGCTGGGCGTTGCTCACGCGGAAGTTGGGGATAAAGCAGACCTTCATGACCTCGTTGACGCGCGGATCGTTGTTGATGACGTCGGCCACGGAGTTAATGAGGCGGATGGTCTCCTTGGCGAAGGTGTAGCTCGAGGCAGCCTTTCCGCTAAAGATGAAGGTCGTCGGCGTCACGTGGAAGTTGGGATCGGCGATGCGACGGTTGTAGATGTCCATCACCTTCATGATGTTCATGAGCTGGCGCTTGTAGGCGTGGAAGCGCTTCACCTGAACATCGAAAACAGTGTTGGGATCGATGACCAGACCGGTCTCAGCCTTAACGTAGGCGGCCAGACGCTCCTTGTTGGCGCGCTTGGAGGCACCCACGGCCTTCAGGAACTCGCTGTCGTCCTTAAACTCCTTGAGCTTTTCCAGCTCAAAGGCGTCCTTAAGCCAGCCGTCGCCAATGGCCTCGGTCACGAGCTTGGCGTAGGTGGGGTTAGCCTCGGCAAAGAAGCGACGGTGCGAGATGCCGTTGGTCTTGTTGTTGAACTTCTCGGGCGTCAGGGCATAGAAGTCCTTGAGCACGATGTTCTTGATGATGCCGGAGTGGATCTTTGCCACGCCGTTGACGCTGTGGCTGCAGATCACGGACAGGTTTGCCATGCGAATCTCGCCGTCCCACAGGATGGCGGTCTGGCGCAGACGCTCCTGCCAGCCCTCCTGCGTGGTGTCGAACGACTCGTGCCAACGACGACTGATCTCGTCGATGATCTGGTACACACGGGGGAGGAGCTTGGAGAACGTGCCGATGGGCCACTTCTCCAGAGCCTCGGGCAGGATGGTGTGGTTGGTGTAGCTCACGACCTGCGTCACGATGTTCCAGGCGTCATCCCACTCGAGCTTCTTCTCGTCGATGAGGATGCGCATGAGCTCGGGGCCGCACATGGCGGGGTGCGTGTCGTTGGTATGGATGGCCACAAACTGCGGCAGCAGCTCCCAGTTAGCGCCGTGCTCCTTCTCAAAGGTGTCGAGCAGGCTGTAGATGCCGGCCGAGACAAACAGGTACTCCTGCTTCAGGCGCAGCAGACGGCCGTGCTCGCCAGCGTCGTTGGGGTAGAGGATGGCGCTGATGGCCTCGGCCTCGGCGCGCTCGGCATCGGCCAGGGCGTAGTCGCCGCGGTTGAAGGCCTCCAGATCGAAGTGCTCCTCGACCGGCTCAGCGGCCCAGACGCGCAGCTTGTTGACGGTCTCGCCGGCATAGCCCACCACGGGGATATCATAAGGGACGGCCAGAATGTCCTGCGTGTCCACCGTGCGGTAGAACGTGCGGCCGTTCTCCTCAAAGCCCTCTACACGGCCACCAAACTTGATGGTCACGGCCTTGTCCTGACGACGGACCTCCCAGGGATAGCCGTGGGTGAGCCACTCGTCGGTAGCCTCGACCTGGCTGCCGTTGACGATTTCCTGCTTAAACAGGCCGTAGCGGTAGCGCATGCCGTTGCCGTAGCCGGCAATGCCCTCGGCTGCCATGGAATCTAGGAAGCATGCGGCAAGACGGCCCAGACCGCCGTTGCCCAGAGCCGGATCGGGCTCCTGGTTCTCGATGACGGAAAGGTCGAAGCCCATGTCGTCGAGCGCCTCGGCGACCATGTCGCGCACGCCAAAGTTGAGCAGGTAGTTATCGAGCAGGCGGCCGATCAAAAACTCGATCGAGAAGTAGTACACGCGCTTCTTGCCCTCGGCGGTGGCGAGGGCGTCGCTCTTGGTGGCAACGGTGCGTGCCTTCTCGGCCACGAGCTTGGCCAGGGCGTTAAAGCGGTCGAGGTCGCTGGCGGCCTCGACGCTCTTGCCGCTGATGCTCATGACGGCATCGCGATAGAGCTCGGTAAACTCCTGCTTGTTGTCGAAGATCTTATTCATACGTTCCTTTCCCCCGGGGATGTTTCTCCCGGAACGGTTATGACTTGTATCCTACGCCTCGGCGAGGCGGGTAATTACAGCTGTAACGGCTTTGTTACGCATCCTTGGCAGACGACTTAACGGAAGCAGACTTGGCCTTGGTAGTGGCCTTTTTGGCAGCCGGCTTCTTGGTCGCGGTGGTCTTAGCAGCGGGCTTTGCGGCAGCCTTAGCCTTGGCAGCGGACTTGGTAGCCTTCGCCTTGGCCGGAGCCTTTTTAGCGGCCGCGGCCTTGGGCTTCACCGAGGACGTGCGCTTGCGCGTCGCCTTCTTGGGCTCCTCAACCACCGGCGGCTTGTAGCTGCTGGGACCGCGGCGCTTAAGCACCACGCCTGCCAGGCCGGGCACCTTAATCTCAATGGAGTCCATCTGCCCGTTCCAGGGATAGGGCTCGCTCGAGCAGGTGTAGGGCTCCTCGCCGGCATAGCCGCTGCCGCCAAACTCGGGTCGGTCGGAGTCGAAGATGACCTCCCAGTCGCCCTCGCGAGGCACGCCCACGCGGAAGCTCTCGTAGCTCGCCGGGTCAAAGTTGATCAAGATCACCAGGTCGTCGTCGATGTCCTCGCCCTGGCGCACAAAGCTCACGATGGATTGCTTGGAGTTGTCCGCATCGACCCAGGTAAAGCCGTCGTCGGTGTAGCCGCGCTCGTACAGGGCGGGCTCGGCGGTGTACAGGTGGTTGAGCGCCTTGATAAACGCCTGATGATGACGGTGGGTCTCGTACTCCTCGGTCAGGAACCACTGGATGGACTCGTAGTAGCGCCACTCAATAAACTGGCCGATCTCGTTGCCCATAAAGTTGAGCTTGGCACCGGGGTGCGTCATTTGGTAGAAAGCCAGCGTGCGCAGGCCGGCAAACTGGCGCCACCAGTCGCCCGGCATACGGCCGATCAGCGAGCATTTACCGTGAACGACCTCGTCGTGGCTCAGCGGGCAGATGAAGTTCTCGGTAAAGGCGTACATGATGGAGAACGTGAGCAGCCCGTGGTTGCCGGGGCGCCACGGAAAATCGGTCTGCATGTAGTGCAGGGTGTCGTTCATCCAGCCCATGTCCCACTTGTAGTGGAAGCCCAGGCCGCCGTCCTGCGGCGGGTAGGTCACGAGCGGCCACGCGGTGGACTCCTCGGCCATCATCATCACGTCGGGGTAGTGCGCCTCTACGGCGCAGTTGACCTGGCGGATAAACGCGCTGGCGTCCAGGTCCTCCTCAGTTCCGTACTTGTTGAACTTCTTTTGGCCGGGATCGTCGATGCCAAAGTTGAGGTACAGCATGCTGGACACGCCGTCCATGCGAATGCCGTCAACGTGGAAGTTCTCGAGCCAGTACAGCACGTTGGAGACCAGGAAGGAGCGGACCTCGCCGCGGGCGAAGTCAAACTTGTGCGTACCCCAGTTGGGGTGAATCTCGTGCTCAAACAGCATGTGGCCGTTAAAGGTGGCAAGACCGTGGGAGTCGGCGCAAAAACCGCCGGGCACCCAGTCCATGATCACGCCAATGCCTGCCTCGTGGCATGCATCGATAAAGTGCATGAGCTGCTGCGGGTTGCCGTAGCGCGACGTGGCGGCAAAGTAGCCGGTCGTCTGGTAGCCCCAGGAGCCATCGAAGGGATGCTCCATGAGCGGCATGACCTCGATATGCGTGTAGCCCATGTCGCGCACGTAGTCCACGAGCTCCACCGACAGGTCGTCGTAGGTGTAGAACTCGCCGCGCTGCGCGGGGAAGGGATCCATGGGACCGGGGTAGTTGCCGTACTCGTCGGGCTCGCCCTGCGGCGCGTCGCCGTGGCGCTTCCACGAGCCAATATGCACCTCGTAGATGTTAAGCGGTTGCGACATGTGGTTGTGGCCGGCGCGGCGCTTGAGCCACGCGGCGTCGTTCCACTTATAGCCATCGAGGGTCCACAGCACGCTGGCGGTACCCGGTGGGCACTCGGCCTTAAAGGCGTACGGATCGGCCTTGTAGAGCTTCTCGCCCTCGTTAGTCTCGATGAGGTATTTATAGAGCTGGCCCTGCTCGGCACCAGGAATAAAGCCTTCCCAAATAGCGCTCGTATGCACGGGCACCAGAGGGTTGGCTTCCTCATCCCAGTCGTTAAATTCGCCAATGACATGCACGCTCTTTACATCAGGCGCCCAAACGCAAAAGCGCCAGCCACGCGTACGGTTCTGCGTGTCGGGGTGCGCGCCCATCTTTTCCCAGCTGCGCTCCCACGTGCCGATGCCAAATAGATAGACATCGTCCTTGGTGAGCTCCGGTGCGTGCGGGGCGGCTTTACGGGTTGCGGGCTTTTTAGCCGTTGGCTTTAGCTTTGTATCGCTCACGTTTGATCCCATCATGACGCGGCAGCGTGTTGCCTTGGTGACTAGATGCGAAAGGTCCAAGGCTGCACGAATCGAAGGGACGGCGATAGTTCTATGATTCGTTCCACCTCGCGTGCTCGGTGGAACTTTCGGCAGAAACTACGATAACACCTGTACGTTACTTTTATGAAGGAAAGTGGTTTTAGGGCGGCGTTTAATCGGTAAGCGCCATGTTTAGACCACTGGCAGAATTGCCGTGGTAAAACTCTTGACAGTTTTACCAATTAGGGTTTCAAAATTGTTAGTCTGACGTTTGGTAAAACGTTTTTAGCAGGATGTTTACCATTTGACATCGAAAGGTTCGTTTATGTCCCAGACCGCCGCCCCCAACGTTGCTTTTATTTTCGATTGCGATGGCACCTTGGTTAATAGCACCCCCGTTTGGGCCTATGCCCAGCCCGAGTTATTGCACCGTCACGGGATTGACGTGACCGTGGATGACTTTGCCCAATTTGAGCACCTGTCGCTGGAGGACGAGTGCCAGGCCTACCACGACACGTGGGGCATTGGCGCAAATGGCGAGGAGCTGTATCGCGAGCTGGGTGAGATTTTGATCAATGGGTACTCCAAGGTGCCGCCGCGCGAGGGTCTCCTGGCATTTTTGGAGCAGGCGAAGGCGGCGGGTATTGCCATGTGCGTTGCCACGTCCACGCCGGCCGAGCTGGTGCAGTCTGCGCTCGCTGGTGCCGGGCTCGACGCCTACATGGAGTTTGTTACCACGACGGGCGAGGCGGGGCGCTCCAAGCAGTTCCCCGATGTGTACGAGCTGGCGCTGCGCCGCCTGGAGGAGCGCCATGGGCACAAGTTTGAGCGCGCTTGGGTGTTTGAGGACGCCGTCTTTGGCCTAAAGAGCTCTGGCTCCGCCGGCTTTAAGCGCGTGGGCATCTATGATCCGCACGGCCGCATGAAGCGCGACGACGTGCGCGACAACTGCGATATCTTTATCGACAGCTACGAGGAGCTGGATCTACCCCGCGTGCTTTCGTTTGAGGGATAGGCGAGGGCTGTGGCTTGCAAGGTATTAGTGGTCTGCGGCTCGCCCGTGGTGGCGAGCGCGGATCTGTTGCGTAGGCTAGCGGGGGAGTGCGATCACGTTGTCGCCGTGGACCGCGGACTCGATGCGTTGCTGGGCACCGGCCTGAGCTGCGATGTATATGTAGGGGACGCCGATACGGTGAGCGATGCGGGCCGCGCGCTGGTCGATGCCGCCACCGACTTTGAAGTTGAGCGCCATGATCCGTACAAGGACTATACCGATCTGGCGCTGGCGCTCGATTCCATCCGCCATCGTTGGCCGGGTGCCGAGGTTGTGGCAACCTGTGCTACGGGCGGCCGCCCGGACATGGCGCTTTCCGTACTGGGCCTGCTCGCGGGCTACGAGGGCGCCCCAGTCTGGATTGCCGAGGACAAGGTGGTCGCCCGCATCCTTCACGGAGGCGAGTCGTGGACCATCGAAGGCGCTGAGGGCAGCACCTTCTCCATCATCGCCATAGCCCCTGGGACGGCGGTAAACGAACACGGCCTAGAGTGGGAACTAGATCACGCCCCGCTGGGCCTGCTAGCCGACACGGGCATCAGCAACGTCGTCAGGTCAACAGCCACGATCAAAGTCCGCACCGGCTCCGCCATAGCTTACCTCTACAAGTAAGGTCTATCGCATCAGGGTTTTATCGGGACGGTGGATAGAAATAAGCGCTCGAAGAGTGATTATTTCTGCCCCATTACAGTTTGAGTTGTCCGAAAGGGCGGCTCTTTTCCGTTGCACGGCTATACGATTGAGCCGTACCGGTGGTCGCTGGCCGACCGCCCCGGACGGCCGTCAGCCCCTGCCCCGTAGAGGGCCCGGGA
>JAXIZX010000009.1:0-7367 GCA_036303765.1 Collinsella sp.
AGCTCGGGCTGCGGCTGGGGGGTGCGCCCATGCAGGGTCCTTTCGGTCATATAGCGTCGATGCGCTGCACCTTTGTGATGTTGGCAGCGGTCTTATGCGCGTTCGTTATGGTCGGGGGGGGTTGCCCTCGCGTGCGTACGGTGACGATGGCAACCTTATAGCGAACCCAACCTTTACCAACCAAGCTTCTGGTTGGTCGACGACCTCTCCGGCTAAGAAAATCGGCGAGATGTCGAGCCTCGATCTCTCCACGAAGCTCCTCAACGGTCAAAGAAACCTCAAACAAGCTAACGGTAATCACTTTGCGCTTGCGTGGAATTTTAAGCCACAGGGTACCAGTTATTATTTTGAACCTGGATCAACCTACACCACCTTTTCCACCCAGAGCGGCGCCACGTACGAGTGGGGCCTCAACCATCGCGCCGCAACCGAACACGACGTGCTGATGCTCACGATGGGTCCTCAACAGGAGAATCTGTCGGTTAACAGCGCAGGCCAAGACCAGCTCATGCAACTGCGGACTTGGCTTAAGGCGCAGGACAAGATGCCCCAGGGAAATACTGTTGAGCGGTACGCCGTTTACAGCGATCCCTTTGCTGCAAATGGCGGCTTTGCTGGTAGCAGCGCCGACGGATCCCACTTCTCGTTTGAGCAGAGCGACGGTCGCATTGCGCTTTCTGTGTGGCTCGTAAGCTCTAACGGACAGGGTTGGTTCTCCTTTGGCACCAACAGTACACACTATTATCGAGTGCTTCCCGAGCAAGACGATGAGTTTGCCTATCAGGCAGTCTATACCGCAGCGTCCGAAAATACGATGCTTGCACTAACTTGCTACGATTCAAATCTTACGGAGGCAAACGAACAATACCGGGAGTGGTTTGGCAATCTGGTCAATGACGTTCACGTGGAAAAGCAGGGCACGCGTGACATCTATACTGACTTCGGCAAGGTATATCAAGAAAATTCGTCCGAGACCATGACAACGTTAAATAACTATGCGTTCTCGACCTCGAATCTTAAGAACGAAAATACGAACATTGCTAACGGCAGTTTTGAAGACGATATACATCTAGGGAACAAGAGCACCAGCAAGTTTACGCTGTGCTCGCCCCATTGGCGCACGACCGAGACGGACCATCGTATCGAGATCGTTGCCCAGAACGACTACTATATCGACCCAGTTGGACATTCTGTTCCATTTGCACCCTCGGATGGCGAGTACGCCGCCGAGCTCAACGCACACGAGGCGAGTTCGCTCTACCAATATGTGACGACCGAGCCGGGAAAACAGTATGAGTGGGGGCTCGACCACCGCGGCCGCTCGGGTCGAGACGCCATGGCCCTTATCATCGGTCCGCGACAAGAAAACGAGCCGTACAAGGACAATCAAAAAGCACTCGATCAGTACCAGCAAATTATTCAATGGATTCAAATAAGCGTCGATAACTATGTCGGCTTGGATGTGGCCAATTTTTCCCAATCGGGCTGCAGCAAAAAGATCATCCTGTATTCAAGCAAGTTTGACAAAGTGGGTGGATTTGCCAGTGCGTCTAGCGGAAGCGCGTTCTCATGGACGGCCGATGCGGAACATACCGAAAAATGGTGCGTGTGGATCATGGCGTCCGAAAACGACGCGTGGGCTTCCTACGGTTCCAACGCACTCGAGTACAATAAAAAGGTCGACTACGACTATACCTACACCATTCCGGATGGCCAAAACCAGAGCGTCTTTGCTTTTGTGGCCTACAACACGGCCAACGGGATCAATTCGACTGGTAACTTCCTCGACAATATCTCGTTTAGGGAGTTCTATCGCATAGAGACGTACACGACGCCCAACGGAAGCGGAACGTATTTTTATAACTCCGATATCAAGACCGCCGACTTTACCTATGCCAAAAACTACGTAGGTAAACAGGAAAAGAACTCCTACTTTATGGTCGATGCCAAGCGCGATGACGGGGCAGTCTTTATCGGTGCTTTTGTCAACGGCGAGTTCTATTCCGCGAACGATGCGGCGCACTGGACCGAATTGAACGATGGCACCTATCACTTTAAGGTTGACAAGGTCACAAAGCACTATAAAGTGCACCTCGTGTTTTCCAAGGCAGGCGTTCAATACGATGTGAACGGCGGCAAAGCGTATCACTATGATCCGTCCGATGAGTCCACGGGCGATTTCGTGCAGCTTTCTGGCGCTGGAGCGAGCTATACCTCCCATGCCGCCGAAGGACAAAACGACGGCTGGAAGTTTATGGGCTGGGAGTACGCGGGCTCGGGAAAAGCCGTTCGTTTTAGCGCGGAGCACACCGTGACCCATACGGCACCCGAGGGCACCACGGATTCCGGCACTCTTACCATTAGGGGCAAGAAGGTCAATCCGGATACCGGCGCTGCGGGCGATACGGTAACGGTCGAAAACATCCCTGAGAGTCAGGGCGCGACATTTGTGGCGCAATGGAAGTATCGTCAGGCCTTTGTTGCCCAGCTTAAAAATGCCGATGGCACGTGGAGCAACGTAACGACGGGCGGCACGGTTAGCTCCAAGCTTAAGGGGGCAAAGGGTTCTATCGATGCCGGGGATGGCTCGGACAAGGACGCCGACGCGTACGAAAAATCGGGCGTTGCCTACTTTGTGGATGACGGCACGTTTGTGGAGGCGGTGGCCGCTCCCAAGGAGGGCTATCACTTTGAGGGCTGGTATGACCTATCGAATCCAGACGCCCCGGAGCTGCTGTCGTCTTCACCCACCTATACGTACAACGTGAAGGACCGCCATACGGGATGCGTATACGCACGATTCACCCCGCGCACCTACACACTCAAGGTTTCCAAGAGCGTTACGGGCAATATGGGCGACAAGCGTGCCTACTTTAAGATGACGGTGACCTTTACGGGTCTCAAGGCTGGTCAGACCTACGCCATCGAGTATTCGGATGCGTCTGCTCAGGGCAGCCATGCGCTCGTGGCGCGACCGAATGATCAGGCCGAAACCGTGGAAAACAAGACGGCCTTTACGGCCGATGGCCAGGGCAGGGCGACCGTGCCGTTTGCCGTTAAGGACGGCCTGACCGTTTCGATTAAAACGCTGGATTACAACGCGACCTATACCGTGAGCGAAGACGATTACTCTTCGTTGGGCTATCACGCTGAGCTTACGGGTGAGAGCGGCACGCTCAACGGTCCGCGTGTGACCGTTGCCGTTGAAGTTAAGGCCACCAATTCCCGACAGGTCGCGGTGCCTACGGGCATCACGCACAATCCCATCTATGCCCTGGCGATTTTGGCCGCCGGCGTGCTGCTGGCCACGGGCATGGTTGCGCTGCGTTTACATCGCGGCTCCAGGAGGGGCGGGCGCCTATGAGAAGACATGGCGCCAGCAATGCTGGTGGCGGGGTGCCCGCACGTGCCGCTCCGCGGAGGAGGTCCTGTGGCGCGGGGTGCCCGACCGTGTCGAGCGCGAAGATGGGCGCACACGCGGCGCCAGATCTAAGGGGAGCAGACGACCGGCGAGATATCGTGGGCTTTCTGGCGCGCCTGGCATTTTTTGTCGTGACGCTCTGGCTGCTCTTTGGCGTGGTCCTGGGCGTGGGTGCGGTCACGACCGGCGAGATGGCCCCGCGTATCTGTTCGGGTGACGTCATGCTCTACTGGAGGCTCAGCCAGGGCTTCAACGAGGGTGACGTGGTGGTATACACCGCGGATGGCGAAGAGCGCCTGGGCCGTGTGGTTGCCCGTCCCGGTGATGAGGTCACGGTTACCGAGGCAGGCGAACTCATGGTTAACGGGGCTGTTGTGGTGGAAAGCGATATCACCACGCCGACGCCGCGCTACGAGTCTGCTGTGGACTATCCAGTACACCTGGCAGCGGATGAGTTCTTTGTGCTGGCCGATCTGCGCGAGGGTGGGCATGACAGCCGCCTGTATGGGCCAATTGCCCGTTCGCAGATCAAAGGCAACGTGATCAGCGTGCTGCGCAGGTCGAACTTGTAGGCACGGAGCTTGCTTTTATTAAGGGCATATGCCCGAGAGGAAGGATGCAACATGAAAACTGGAAAGAGGCGACTGGCGGCGTTTACAGTTGTGGCTGCCACGATGCTGCTGGCTTTGGTGGGAGTTGTCACGCCCGCGTGGGCGGAGGAGGGATCTACTACTCCGCATCTGCCGGTAACTGGAGGCAAGGTCACGATCACCTCGACGCTCACCATGAACAAGGATGCTGTGGAACCGAATGCGCAGTTTGGGTATTCGATCTCGCCGGCGGACACGAATGAGCCTACGAGCACGAGTGGCATGCCCGTTACTCCTGGGGTGATCGATGCCGTCACGCTTTCGCCGTCTTCCGTTAATTTTTCTGCCCAAGGTCTTGATAGCGTAGATAATACCGACGGCACTACTAAGACGATAACCGCTCAATTGAGCGCCAGCCTTAATACCTCAATGTTTACGGCTCCGGGCATCTATCGATACAAGAT
Source organism: Collinsella sp. (assembly GCA_036303765.1). Classification (GTDB taxonomy): domain Bacteria; phylum Actinomycetota; class Coriobacteriia; order Coriobacteriales; family Coriobacteriaceae; genus Collinsella. The sequence continues at coordinate 4,476 of JAXIZX010000009.1, forward strand.
TACGCAGACGCCGCCACAGTTGGATGGGCTTAACGTTACGTACCAGGAGCTCTTCCTGGATGTTTACGTAGAAAATGGCAACCCAGGCTTAGTTGCTAAGGGCTGCACTCTTAGCACAGCGGTGGGATCGGGCGTCAAGACCTCAGGCTTTGTGAACAAATATGCCACCCATAAGCTGACCATCACAAAGGTCGTAGCCGGTAACCAGGGCGATAAAAATAAGGGCTTTGAGTTTACCGTCACGATTAAAGGCGCTGGCGGGGAGACTTATAAGTACGCCACTGTAAAAAACGGTGTTACTACCCCGAACGAAAACAAGGCCGTGTCGGGAACTGCGATTAGCGTGAGCCTTAAGAACGGAGAATCCGTCATCTTTTACGGTCTCTCATCGGAGGATAAATTCGCCGTAACTGAGAAAGACTATGGTGGCGACGGTTATAAGACGTCGTACAAGATTGGTGATGACACCAGTTCGACAGAAGGTAACTCTATTGCCGAGAAGGGTATCGGTACTTCTGACACCACGGTAACCTTTACCAACACCAAAGAGGCTACCGTTCCCACCGATGTTATTCGGACGGTCGCTCCCTATGTGGCAATCGTCGCATTTGCCGCCGTGATGGGCGTAGTCTTCTTCCGTCCCCGTCGTAATCGCCGTTAGACAGCAAGGATTGCAGCCGATGGAGCTTAAACGCATAGCTCGGCTGGCGAGAGCCGGCGACCGCGTGCTTACGTGGTTTGCCGGCTTTCTCGTGCTGCTCATGCTGCTGTACGGGGGCTATTCGCTGTGGGACACAAACAACGTTATGAACGGTGGGTTCATCAGCGACGAGCTGCTACGCTACAAACCCACCGGGATCAACGATTGCGCACGCCTGCAGGAACTGATGGCCAAAAATCCCGATGTGGTCGGATGGGTTACCATCGATGGCACCAACATCGACTATCCCTTTGTTCAGGGAAAAGATAACCAGGAATACCTCAACAAAAACGTTTTGGGGAGTCCGCGGTCTCGGGAGCGGTGTTTTTGGATACGCGCAACAGCCGCACGATGACCGATTCCTACAATCTGCTCTATGCGCACCACATGGATAACGGCGCGATGTTTGGCGATGTCGACCGGTTTTTAGACAGGGGCTTCTTTGACCTGCATCGCACGGGCACGCTCTACACAAAGGATGGGGCGTTCCGCCTGCGCATTGTTGCCGTGTGCTCGTTTGCTGCGAGTGATGACATTATCTTTGGGCCGGGAAACCTGGACCAGGCCTCGATGCAGACGCTGCTCACGCATGTCTCGCAGACGGCGGTGCATGCGGACATGGACGGCGCCGGCCTCAATGCACGCATCATTGCGCTTTCTACCTGCAGTGATAAAACAAATGGGCGCCGAGCACTTATAGCAGAGGTCTTGTAGCTCATTGAATATCCCGATTAAGCTGCGCCCCATAGGCTGCACCAGGTCTGCGGCTCTTGGCCCATATGGTAGAGTTGACCTCACGTGAATTTCGGCACACTGCGTGCTGCTTGCTTTTTTGTCATTTAGGGGATTGAACTTTTGAATACTTCTGTCGCCAAGAAAGCCAGCCAGGCGGTGCGCCTGCTCATGATGGTGCTCACGGCAGTTCTCATTTTCTTCTTCATCAATGTTATGCTGCTCGTCTCCGATATCCAGGGCACGGCGCGCGTGGTTAACTACGCCGGTCTGGTGCGCGGCACCACGCAGCGAATCGTTAAGCTCGAGGACGCTGGCCAACCTCAAGATGACCTGCTCAAAGCCGTGGATTCATACATCAACGGCTTGCGTTACGGAAGTGACGATCTCAACCTCGTCCGTCTCGACGACGACGAGTATCAGGCAAAGATGACCGAGCTTGCAAATTATTATGATGAGCTTCGCGCCGAGATTGCCCGCGTGCGCGAAGTCGGTTACGAGAACACTGACATCATCTCCATGAGCGAGGAGTTCTTTGGCATCTGCGACGATGCTACGCGACTCGCAGAGGACTACTCTCAGGAGAAGGCGTCGGCGCTCAACTATCTCGAGGGCTTGGTGATCATCGACATCGTGGGCTTGGTGGCGACCTTTGCGGTCGAACTTGTTCGCGCGGTGCGCACTGCCGCGCTCAACCGCGAGCTGCAGAGCAAAGTCTATCTCGACGAAGCCACGGGACTGCCCAACAAGAACAAGTGCGAGGAGATCTTGGGGCAGGAGCGGCCTGTCTCCGCGGAGGCGCCCGTTGCGGTGTGCGTCTTCGACCTTAACAATCTGCATACGGTCAATAACAACTTTGGCCACGAGAAGGGCGACGAATACATCCGTTCTTTTGCCCAGCAGCTGGGGTGCGTGGCGTCCGAGACCTGCTTTGTGGGCCGCGACGGTGGCGATGAGTTTATCGCGGTGCTGCGGGATGCCGATCGAGCTGCCGTGGAGTCCTGTCTCGCTCGGGTTCGTGCGAACGTGAACGAGTATTCCGAGGCTCACCCCGACATGCCTATCAGCTATGCGGTGGGCTACGCGCTTTCCAGTGATTTTGATGAACCGCCTACGATGCGCGAGCTCTTTTCCCAGGCCGACAAAAACATGTACATCGACAAGAACCGCGTAAAGGCAGCCGAGGCAGCCGGGCTGCAACGCGAGGAACGGTAAGCTTGTAGCAAAGGGCATAGAAAAGCCTCCGCAGCTCGTGTGGCTGCGGAGGCTTTATTCGTTGCGGCGCATTGTGTTTGGGTCGTTGAGATGAGTCGATTTGCCCCGAAAGAGGAGGGCATTGACGGTAGTGTCGAGAAAGTTGGTGTAGAGCCCCATCCGAAGCGAGTCGGCCCGGCGTCCTAGAATCTGGAATACGGTTGATATCCTATGCCGCCTCGACCCTGTCCGCAAGCTCGAGGCCG
>JAXIZX010000010.1:0-4865 GCA_036303765.1 Collinsella sp.
GCCCACTTCAGACTGTAATGGGGCAGACGGCCATCCGGAGGCGCCCGATCGGCGGCCCCTCGGGGCTTGCCCGTATCGTAGACAATGCGCCGAATGCTCGCCATCGAAATTTATCGGTGGCCCACTTCAGACTGTAATGGGTCAGGTTACTTTGCACCACCCCAATGCACCATAGTTGATGGGAGGGCCATGTCGGATTCGCCTAATTTTTTGACCTATGCCCAGACGGCGTTTGATCCGTTTGAGGAACGGCCGTTCTGCGCGGTGGATAGCCTGGTCTTTGCGTGGTTGTCCTATTTGCGTTTGCCGGGTGATATGGCGGAGCTGACGAACTGGCAGGGCCTAGACGTACGCGAGCTGCTGCGCGCCGAGTGCTACCAAGACATGATTGGCGACCTGTGGGATCCGGAGGGGAGTCGTGCCCTGTTGGAGGCTGTGGCAGCAAGCCCTCGCTACCGTGGCGTTCGTGTTTGCGGCTATCGTAGCGTGAGTGATGCCGAGACAACGGAGCAGTTTGCGGCCATGACGTTCCGATTTCCGGCAGGGTTTAGCTATCTTGCCTTCCGGGGGACCGACAGCACGATTGTGGGCTGGAAAGAGGACTTTAACATGGCGTTCCGGTGTCCTGTGCCGGCCCAGGAATCCGCGGCGCGTTATGTAGACGAGGCGGCGGATGCGATTGACGGGCCGCTTTTGTGCGGAGGTCATTCCAAGGGTGGAAACCTTGCGGTGTACGGTGCGGCGATGTGCCCCGATGTCGCCCGTGAGCGAATCGAAAGGGCGTATTCCCATGATGGCCCGGGCTTCGTCGAGGAGTTTCTGAGCGGCAACGCCTTCGCCGATCTATCCGGTCGAATCGACAAGACGCTACCTCGGTCGTCGATCTTTGGCATGATGTTCGAGACACAGGAGGACTATGCCATCGTTGAGAGCACCGAGTTCAGCCTGCTTCAGCATAATCCCTTTAGCTGGGTGGTTGATGGTCGCGACTTCGTGTACTGTGAGCGCCTGTCCGCCGGTGCTCGATACGTTGATGGCTCCATTCGCGAGATGCTGCTTGCGGTGTCGCCTAACGAGCGCGAGCGTTTTGTAGATGCGTTGTTCTCCGTGCTTGAGGCTACGGGTGCTGAGCGGTTTGCGGATATCGCTGGGAATCTGCGCGAGAGCCTGCCCGTGATGCTCCAGGCTGCGCAAGGCTTTGACAAGGATACGCGACGCTTTGTCTCGCAGACTATCGTTGCGATTCTTAAGTGTGCGCTTCTGCCCAAACGTCCCCAGATCGACATGCCCGCTGCCGGCAAGAGCTTGGCAGAACAGCTCGAGGCTTGGCAGTCCGAGCTCCTGCGCTAACCATTGGTGCAAAGCAACCTGTCCCCGATGCACCAATCTTCGATGCGCCTGGGGCGGGATCGACCGCTATACTGGTTCGTGCCGAAATCGATCTAGAACGGAATGCCGTATATGAAAATCAATCACGCGATTCTGCATATCCTGGACTTTGACTCTGCCGTCAACGTTATGAGCCAGCGCGAGCTCGATATCGAGAGCCGCACCGTGCGTAATTTCGTAACCACGCACCTGCGGCGCGCTCGTACCTCGGCTGATAACAAGCGTGCCACGTTTGCCGAGAACTCCGCATTCGGCGGCGAGCTCAAGGGCTATTTCTTTGGTGAGCGTGAGTTCGTGGATCTGTCTCAGCAGATTGCGGAGTTCATCTCTTCCGAACTTACCAAGGCCGAGAAAGCCGAGTCCACTGACGTGCTTGTGGCGGACTTTGATGACGATGAGGATGCCCGCTGGTTTGCCGTGATGCTGCTGGGCTCCAAGCAGGCTTTTATGCACGAGGTGGGTCGCGAAGAGGGCGAGGTGCGCAACGACATTGCGCGCCACTACGCCATTCTGCCGAATCCCTCGCAAAAGGTGCCGAGCTATGCAATCGTGCGTGCAAGCACCATGGAGATCGGCTATGTGGATAAGAAGCGCAAGATTGCCGGCGAGGATCGCATGCTCATTCCCGATGGCCTGCTGCAGTGCGACACGGGGGTATCGGGCAAGGAGGTCATCGACACCGTGACGCGTGTGGTCGAGGAAGTCGCCGAGGAGCACGGTGCCAACACGGCTGTAGCACTCGCCAAGGTTAAGGCTGCTGTTGCCGAGAAAGTTGAGGATGACGAGGAACTGCCCCCTTGGGATATCGTCGATGAGGTCTTTGAGGACGAGCCGGTTATCAAGGAGAGCGTGCGCGCGGCACTGACTGAGGAGAAGGTGCCTGAGCGTGTGCCCGTGGAGCGCAAGCAGGTCGAACGCGCGGCGGTGCGCAACCACAAGATCCGTACCGACACGGGCATCGAGATCAGCTTCCCGGCCGAGATGGGTTCGAACTCTGAGTACATCGAGTTTGTCAACGAGCCCAACGGCCTCATCTCCATCGAGCTCAAGAACATCGGAAGTATTGAGAATCGATAAACTGCTCTTGGACGTTGCAAAAAACAAAGGCCGAAGCCTTTTGGGACTTCGGCCTTTTTTGTTTTCGGCTTGGTGGCTGACATTGCGCCGCAGGTTGAGCTCACGTCAGCGAAAACGCCCCTAAGCGAGCAAGGTGACGTGAAAGAGGAGGGAAGCGTACTTCGGTACGCGACCGACGATTGAACGTCAGATTGCCGCTTAGGGGCGTTTGCAGCGTCGGGCCGTTACGGCGTTTGGTAAAACGCCGTAACTATTAAAGCTGGCGCAGGCCCTCTTCCAGGCCGGTCTTGCTGTCGGTCTTCTCGTCGCGCATCTTGATGGCGCGGGCGGGGACACCGGCCACGACGGCGCCGGCGGGGACGTCCTCGACGCACACGGCGCCGGCGGCAACTACAGCACCCTTGCCCACGTGCACGCCTTCCAGGACCACGGCGTTTGCGCCGATCATGACATCGTCCTCGATGATGACGGGCGTGGCGCTGGCAGGCTCCACAACGCCTGCCAGCACGGTGCCGGCGCCGATGTGGCAGTTCTTGCCCACGGTGGCGCGACCGCCCAGCACGGCGCCCATATCGATCATGGAACCCTCGCCGATAACGGAGCCAATGTTGATGATGGCGCCCATCATGATGACGGCACGGTCGCCAATCTCGACGCGGTCGCGGATGATCGCGCCCGGCTCGATGCGGGCGTTGATGCCCTTAAGGTCGAGCATGGGGACGGCGGAGTTGCGGCAGTCATTCTCGACGTCGTAGTAATCGATGGAATCGGCGTTGGCGTCCAGGATGGCTTTGAGCTCGTCCCAGTCGCCAAAGACGGTCTTGCCGCGACGGCCGCCGTAGACATGTGCGTCGCCCCAAGCAACCTTCATGCCGGGTTTCTCGCGCACATACAGCTTGACAGGCGTCTTTTTAGGCGCGGTGGCGATGTAATTGATAATCTCCTGGGCATCCATCTCGGCTGCGTTGCTCATTCGCTATCTCTCCTTTGGGTGGATTCGGTTGATACCTGGTTAGGCAAACATGACCTGGTCGAACGTATAGAAGCCGGGTTCGCGGGCGACGAGCTTCTGCGCGGCTGCCAGGGCGCCGTTGACAAAGATCTGACGGCTCGTGGCGCGGTGGGTGAGCGTGACCTCCTCGTCCTGGCCAAAGAAACTCACTTCGTGGACGCCGGCGACAGTGCCACCGCGCAGCGAGTGCATGCCGATCTCCTTGGGATCGCGTGCTCCGCACATGCCCTCGCGGCCATAGACGGGGTGGTAGCCTGCCTCGGGCTCGGCTTCGACGACGGCGTCGAGCAACAACTTGGCAGTGCCGCTGGGGGCGTCGACCTTTTGGTTATGGTGCGTCTCGACGATTTCGCAGTCAAAGCCGGGCAGCTCGCGTGTAGCCTGCGCTACCAGATGGCGCAGGGCTGCGATACCGATGGAGTAATTGCCCGAGTGCATAACGCGGGTGTTCTGGCCCAGCTCACGCAGGCGGTCCATCTGCTCGGGGGTGTAGCCTGTGGTGCCTGAGACCAACGCCGCGCCCGTGCGCTCGACATAGGCGACGACAGCGTCGAAGGTCGCGACGTTCGAGAAGTCGATAATCACATCGGCAGCCGGTGCGTTCTCGAGCTCGCTCAAATCGAAGCCAATCTGGGCCACGATATCAAAAACGGGCTGCCCGGCGGCATCGACAATGCTTTCGGCGGTGGTGCGGATGAGCGAGCCCATGCGGCCCGTTCCCATAATGACGGTCTTAATCAAGCAGACCAGCTCCCTTCAGAGCATCGGTAAGTGCGGATCGCGTGTCGTCTGCCATGGGGCACAGCGGCATACGGTAGTTTGCCTCGATCATGCCCATCTGGGCGAGCGCTTCCTTAACGGGGATGGGGTTGACCTCGCTAAAGAGGGCATTGATGAGCGGCTGACCGGCAATCTGGATATCGCGGGCGCGCTCCACGTCGCCGTCCAAATAGGCGTGGCACATGTCGTGCACGAGCTGCGGCTGAACATCGGCCCACACGCTGATGGTGCCCGAGGCGCCCAGGCTCATGAGCGGCACGGTAAGCGCGTCCTCGCCCGAGTACATGCGGAAGTCGTCTGACAGCAGGTGAGCGATCTTGGCCGCGTAGGCGACGTCGCCCGAGGCTTCCTTAATACCCATGATGTTGGGATGTGCGGCCAGGCGCTCTACGTTGTGCTCGCTGATACCGCAGCCGCAACGACCGGGGATGTTGTACAGGATGCAGGGAATGTCCACGGCATCGGCTACGGTCTTAAAGTGCTGATAGATACCCTCTTCGTTAGACTTGTTGTAGTAGGGGGTAATGAGCAGCAGGCCGTCGGCTCCCAAGCCCTGGTAAGTAAGCGACTTGGTGAGCATGGTCTGCGTGGAGTTGGAGCCCGAGCC
>JAXIZX010000011.1:0-1771 GCA_036303765.1 Collinsella sp.
ACGATCACGACATTGACCTGTTCGAGGGCCAGTACGACGTGTCCGAGAACGGTATGGCATACAACAGCTACGTTATCTTGGGCGACAAGATCGCCGTCGCCGATTCGGTTGACGCTGACTTTGTCGACGAGTGGCTCGGCAACCTCGTGGCCGTGCTCGATGGTCGTACGCCCGATTACCTGGTCGTCCATCACATGGAGCCCGATCACTCTGCTGGTATCGCCGCCTTTATGGAGCGCTATCCCCAGGCCCAGATTGTGGCTAGCATGGGCGCCTTCCGCATGATGGTCAACTACTTTGGCACCGACTACCCCGAGCGCAAGATGGTCGTCAAAGAGGGCGATGTGCTCGACCTGGGCGGCCACAGCCTGACCTTTATCGGCGCCCCCAACGTTCACTGGCCCGAGGTGATCTTCTCCTACGAGTCCACCGACAAGGTGCTCTTTAGTGCCGACGGCTTTGGCAAGTTTGGCGCCAACGACATCGAGGATCCGGAAGGGTGGGCTTGCGAGGCTCGCCGCTACTACTTTGGCATCGTCGGTAAGTTCGGCAAGTTCGTGCAGGCCGTCCTCAAGAAGGCCGCCGACCTGGACATCCAGATCATCTGCCCGCTCCACGGCCCCGTGCTGACCGAGAACCTGGGCTACTACCTCGACACCTATAACACCTGGTCGAGCTATCAGCCCGAGGACGAGGGCATCACGATCGCCTATGCGAGCGTGTATGGCCATCTGAAGGCTGCCGTCGAGGAGCTCGCATCTGCGCTCGAGGCTCGCGGCCAGAAGGTCTCCGTCTTTGATCTGGCTCGCGACGACATGGCCGAGGCCGTTGAGGATGCGTTCCGCTACGACCGTCTGGTGCTCGCCTCCATTACCTATCAGGGCGAGATCTTCCCGTGCATGAGCACCTTTATCCACACGCTCGCCGAGCATGCCTACCAGAACCGTACCGTGGCGCTTGTCGAGTCCGGTTCCTGGGCGCCCGCTGCCGCCAAGGTTATGACCAAGGAGCTCGAGGGCATGAAGGGCATCACCCTGGCGCAGAACAAGGTGACCGTGCTGGGCTCGCTCAACGACGCCTCGCGCGCTCAGATCGAGGTTCTCGCCGACGAGCTGTCCAAGTAGCGACACATTCACTTCTGATGCTCAACCACCACAAAGGAGACCTTTGTGGTGGTTTTTGTTTAAGCGCCGGCGATGACGAGATTTGGGCGGGCGTCGTCGACGGTCTCGGCGATTGAGGTGGCGACGGCATCGTCGGGATCACGGTCCATCACGATGGTGTCGACGTCGGCAAGCTCGGCAAAACGGTACATGCCGCGTCCGTTGACCTTGCTGGCGTCCATGAGAGCGACGCTTTGACGGGCGGCACCGACCATAGCCGCTTTGGTCTCGGCCATCTGCGGAAAGTCGGTCGTAAAGCCGCAGCCGGGAACAAAAGCGCCAGGGCACATGACAGCAAGGTCGGCGTGGACCATTTGGAGCGCCTGCATGGTAAGTGGGCCGTACAGATAGCGATGGCCTTTGCGCAGTGCCCCGCCCAGCATGACGACATCGACCGAGGGCATGCTCTCGTCGATATAATCGGCGATGGTAATGTCGGCCGTGATAACGGTGATGCCGTCGCGTTGATCGAGGAGCCGGACGAACTCGAGCGCCGTGGTGCCCGAGTCGACGAGCAGCGTGTCGCCGTCGTTGACGAGCTCGATGGCGCTTTGCGCGATGGCCTGCTTGGCGGCGACGTTGACATTGATGCGGCGATCCTGCGTGGA
>JAXIZX010000012.1:0-1598 GCA_036303765.1 Collinsella sp.
CAGTCGGTGACCAGGTTCACCCACAGCAGCTGCACCGGCTGGAAGATGGTAAAGCCGATGAGCGTGGCGATGAACACCGAGAAGACCTCGGCAAGGTTAGCCGAAAGCAGGAACTGGATGACCTTGCGGATGTTGTCGTAGATGCGACGGCCCTCTTCGCAGGCACCGATGATGGTAGCGAAATTGTCGTCGGCGAGCACCATGTCGGCGACGTTCTTGGTGACGTCGGTACCAGTAATGCCCATGCCCACGCCGATGTCGGCGCGCTTGATGGACGGGGCGTCGTTGACGCCGTCGCCCGTCATGGCCACGATCTGGTCGCGCGACTTCCAGGCCTCGACGATGCGTGTCTTGTGCTCGGGCTGGACGCGGGCGTACACGCCGTAGTCCTCGATGTGCGCGTCGAGTTCCTCGTCGCTCATGCGATCGAGGTCGGCACCGGTGATGGCATGGCTGCGATCGGTGACGATGCCCAGCTGCTTGGCGATGGCCACGGCGGTGTCGATGTGGTCGCCCGTGATCATGACGGTGCGGATACCGGCATCGTGGGCCTCGCGGATGGCGTCGGCGACCTCGGGGCGGACCGGGTCAATCATGCCGGACAGGCCGCAGAAGACCAGGTCGTGCTCGAGCGCGGCGGGGCTGCAGTCGCTCGGGACCTCGGTGTAGGTGCGGCTTGCCAGCGCCAGTACGCGCAGGGCCTCGTCGGCCATGGCCTTGTTGGCGGCCACGAGCTCGGCGCGACGCTCCTCGGTCAGGGGGACGACCTTATCGCCCTCGTAGATATGGGTGCACAGGCCGATCACCACGTCGGGCGCGCCCTTGGTGTACTGCTCATACTCGCCGTCCAGGGTCTCGACGACCACGGACATCATCTTGCGGCCCGAGTCGAACGGGGCCTCGCCCACGCGCGGGTGCTCGGCAGTCAGGCCAGTAAGACCAGCCTTGCCGGCATCGTTGACGAGCGCGCACTCAGTCGGCTCGCCCACGGCCTCGCCCAGGTCATCGTCCCACTGGGCATCGGAACACAGCGCCATACCGGCCAGGAACTTCTCCTTAGGCGCAGCGAGCTCGTGCTTGACGACGGTCATCTTGTTTTGGGTAAGGGTACCGGTCTTGTCGGAGCAGATGGTCTGCGTGCAGCCGAGAGTCTCGACGGCAGAGAGCTTGCGGATGATTGCCTGGCGCTTGGCCATCTTGGTCACGCCAAGCGATAGCACGATGGTCACGACGGCGACCAGGCCCTCGGGGATGGCAGCGACGGCGAGCGAGACGGCAACCATAAAGGTGTCGAGCAAGGCTGTCGGGTCGGTGAGGACGTTGCCCACGCCGTGACGGATGATGTCGACGCCAAAGATGACGACGCAGATGACGATAACCATGATGGTAAGGATGCGGCTGAGCTCGGCAAGCTTCACCTGCAGCGGCGTGAGCTCTTCCTTGGCCTCGGCCAGGGCGCCGGCGATCTTGCCCATCTCGGTGTTCATACCGGTGCCGACCACGACGGCGCGACCGCGGCCGTATACCACGGTGGAACCCATGTAGCACATGTTCTTGCGGTCGCCGAGCGGCACGTCGTCGGTGCCGGCGGCGAGCTC
>JAXIZX010000013.1:0-2844 GCA_036303765.1 Collinsella sp.
ACGCGCACGGTAACCGTGGCGTGCTTGTATGCGGGCACATCGATGACGATGCGCTTGGTAGCGTGGTTGGCCAGGTAGGTGTAGGCAGCCTCGCCCATGCCGGTCTCGAAGGCCTCGGCGGGGGAGAGCTCCTCCTCGAGCTTGATGGCGCCGGCCTGGTAGACGGAGGTGGCGGGCACGTCGAGCTCGGTCTCGGGCGTGATGCGGGCGCGGTCGGCGGCATCGCCGGGGGCGGAGGCGCGGCGCTCGGGGAAGCGCTCGGCCATGGCTTCCATGGCGGCATCGAAGGCGTCGTCCGAGCCGGCAAACTGCTCGTCCAGGCCCTCGACCTCAACGGCCTCGGCGGGGGCGGCAGCAAGCTCGTCCGAAAGCTCGAGCTTGGTCTGGTTCATCTTGAGCCAACCCCAAGTGGCGGCCGGCATCGCGTTGACCTGCTCGAGCGTGGTGGCAGCGGTGTTGGTTTCCTGTTTCATTATCCGATCGCTCCTTCCATCTCGAGCTTGATCAGGTTGTTCATCTCGACGGCGTACTCAAGCGGCAGCTCCTTGGAGACCGGGTTGGCAAAGCCGTTGACGATCATGGTGCGGGCCTCTTCCTCCGAGATGCCGCGGCTCATCAGGTAGAACACCTTGTCGTCGCCGATACGTCCGATGGTGGCCTCGTGGCCGATGTCGACGTTCTTGGCGCGGATGTCCATGGCCGGGATGGTGTCGGAGCGGCTCTGGTCGTCGAGCATCAGTGACTGGCAGCTCACGGTTGCCTTGGAGCCCTCGGCCTTGGGCGTGGCAACGATAGAGCTGCGGAACGTCTGGATGCCGCCGCTCTTGGAGATGCCCTTGGTCTCGACGGTTGCCGAGGTCTCGGGCGCGTTGAGCACGACCTTGCAGCCGGTGTCGAGGTTCTGCCCGGCGCCGGCAAAGGTGATGCCGGTAAAGCTCGAGCGGGCGCGACGGCCGTTGAGCACGCTCATGGGGTAGAGGTAACCCACGTGGCTACCGAAGGAGCCGCTGATCCACTCGATGTCGCCATCCTCGTCCACGCGCGCACGCTTGGTGTTGAGGTTGTACATGTTCTTGGACCAGTTCTCGATGGTCGAGTAGCGCAGGTGCGCACGCTTGCCCACAAAGAGCTCGACGGCGCCGGCGTGGAGGTTGGCTACGTTGTACTTGGGCGCGGAGCAACCCTCGATAAAGTGCAGGTCGGCGTCGTCCTCGACGATGATGAGCGTGTGCTCAAACTGGCCGGCGCCCTTGGCGTTAAGACGGAAGTAGCTCTGCAGCGGGAAGTCGAGCTTGGTGCCCTTGGGCACGTAGACAAACGAGCCGCCCGACCATACGGCGCCGTGCAGGGCCGCAAACTTGTGGTCGGTGGGCGGGATGAGCGTCATAAACTTCTCGTGGATGAGCGGTTCCCACTGCGGGTCGTGCAGGGCCTCCTCGATGCCGGAGTAGACGATGCCCATCTTAGATGCTGTGTCCTGCATGTTGTGGTAGACGAGCTCGGAGTCGTACTGCGCGCCGACGCCCGCCAGGTAGCTGCGCTCGGCCTCGGGGATGCCCAGGCGCTCAAAGGTGTTCTTGATGTCGTCGGGCACCGATTCCCAGTCGTGTTTTTGGTCGGTGTTGGGCTTGACGTAGGTGACGATGTTGTCCATGTCCAAGCCCTCGATGGAGGGGCCCCACGTCGGATCCGGGAAGCGGTTGAAAATCTCGAGGGACTTTAAGCGCAGGTCGAGCATCCACTGCGGCTCGTCCTTCTTGGCGCTGATCTCGCGCACGATGTCGGGCGTGATGCCGGCGTCGAGGCGCTCGAATCCCTCCTCGCCATAGGTGAAGTCGTAGAGGCTGCGGTCGATGTCCGCGACCTCGGTGCGGTTCTTGGTCATTGCGTCGCCCCTTTACGCCTGCTGCTCGGCAGCGGCGGACTCGGCCTGGGCGCGCTGCTCGGCGGCCTCGCGCTCGAAGGTCTCAAAGCCGTTCTTGTCGATCCAGGGGATGAGCGAGGCGTCGTCCTCGCGCACGATGTGACCCTTGACCATAACGTGGACGCGGTCGACATCCAAGTGCTCCAGGATGCGCGTGTTGTGCGTGATAATGAGCATGGAGCCGTCGCAGCTCTTGCGGTAGGCGTCCATGCCGTGGCTGACGGTGGACAGGGCGTCGACGTCTAGGCCCGAGTCGGTCTCGTCGAGGATGGCGAGCTTGGGCTGCAGCAACAGGAGCTGGAGCATCTCGACCTTCTTCTTCTCGCCGCCCGAGAAGCCCACGCCCAGCTCGCGGTTGAGGTAGGCGGTATCCATGTTGAGCTCGGCCGCGAGCTCCTTGACGCGACGGCGGAACTCCTTGCCCTTCATCTCCAGGCCGGGGCGGCCGGCGATGCTGGCGCGCAAAAAGCTCGACAGTGGCACGCCCGGAATCTCGACCGGGGCCTGGAAGCTCAGGAACAGGCCGGCGCGCGAGCGCTTGTCGGTGGTGAGTTCAGTGATGTCCTGGCCGTCAAAGACGATGCGGCCGTCGTTGACCGTGTAGACGGGGTCGCCCATGACCAGGTGGCCGAGGGTGGACTTGCCGGCGCCGTTGGGTCCCATCAGCACGTGGGTCTCGCCGGCGGCGACGTTGAGGTTGACGTTGTGGAGGATGGTCTTCTCGTCCACGGAGGCGGTCAGACCTTCGATGGAAAGCAGCGGATTTGCGCTCATGCTGTCCCTCTCTGTATATGGTGTACTCATAGGTGTACTAAACCCTAGGAATCTTCTCGGAATAAAGTTACTATGGGTTCGGCGTTAGTCAAGGGAAAACCCGACTAATCCACTCGACTTTTTAGATGTGGGACATAATAATCAGG
>JAXIZX010000014.1:0-1797 GCA_036303765.1 Collinsella sp.
GGCCCGAAGTGACGGCGCCCGCATCCGCGCCGGCGCTGCGCATCTTCGCCGGCACCACCGAGGGCCGCCTTCTGTGCGAATGGGCGTGCGGGGCGGGCATCCCCGCCCGTGCCTACGCGGCAACCGAGTACGGAGGCGAGCTTTTGGCCGAGCTTCCGGGCATCGAGGTGCATGCGGGCAGGCTCGACGAGGCCGACATGGAGCGCGAGCTTTCCGGCGCGCGCATCGTCGTCGACGTCACGCATCCCTTCGCTACGCTCGCAAGCGGCAACATCCGGGCCGCTTCGCTCGCCGTGGGTGCACGATGCCTGCGCCTTGCGCGCCCGGTCGAGGCGCTGCCCAAAGGCGTCGTGTCGGTCGCGTCGATCGCCTGCGCGGCGCGCTTTCTCTCCGAGAACCCGGGTCGCGCGCTTCTCACGACGGGGAGCAAGGAGCTTGCTCCCTACACGCGCGTCGCCGATTTCGCGGAGCGCTTCTTCGTGCGTGTGCTCCCGCTGCCCGGTGCTATAACGAAGTGCATCGACGCGGGGTTTTCGCCGTCGCACGTCATCGGCATGCAGGGGCCCTTCACCCGCGAGCTCAACGAGGCGATGCTTCGGCAGGTGGGCGCCCAGTGGCTTGTGACCAAGGACTCGGGAACCGTAGGCGGCACGGCCGAGAAGATCGCCTCCGCGCGCGACGTGGGAGCGCGCTGTATCGTGGTCGCCCGTCCCGCCGAGGGAGGCGGGGCCCTGTCGCTTCGGGAAGTGGAAGACGCGCTCTTACGGGAGCTCGCGCGCTAGGCGCTCGCCGCGCCTGCGCGCCCTCCCGCCCGCGAAGAGGAGCGCCCCGAGCAAGCTCGACTCGTACAAGCCCGTCATCCGCCAATAGCTCGAGGACGACGCCCGGAACTGGCGCAAGCAGCCCTTCAATAAGTTGCGGTGAAATAGTGTCTGTTTTTGAAGCTAGATAGCATATCCAGTCCCTAATTCACCGCAACTTGTTGGTGGTGGCTTACTGGTAGCGTAGGCACTCCACCGGGTCGAGCTTTGCTGCACGGCGAGCGGGGTAGAAGCCAAAGATTACGCCGATGCCGGCCGATACGGCAAACGCGATCAACACTGTTGTAATGGAGAAGCTTGGCGTGATCGTCCCGGTAGCTCCAAACTCGCTCATGATGCCCGAGCTTGCGGCAAAGAACGTGAGTCCCCATGCCAGCAGATAGCCAATCAGGACACCCAACAGTCCGCCGGTGACGCACAGCGCCGAGGACTCGGCCAAAAACTGCGCGGTGATATCGCGACGACTTGCGCCCAGGGCACGGCGAATGCCGATCTCACGGATGCGCTCAGTCACGTTGGTGAGCATCATATTCATAATGCCGATACCGCCGACAAGCAGCGAGATGCTGGCGACAGCGCCCATGATGAGCGAGAACGCGCCCATAAAGGAGTTGAGTGCATCGATGGCGCTTTTCATGGAGGTCGCCGATACACTGTCGTACTCATCATCCTCCGCGATGCTCTTCATTGCGCGCACCTTGGACTCGATGGTCTTACAAAGCTCGTCCATGTCTGTGCCCTCGGCGGCAAGAGCCGTCACGCTGGGGAATGAAGGATTTTCGTCGCCAAACAGGCCTGAGATGGTTTCGCGCGGCATATACAGCGTGAGCGAGCCCATGGAGTCGTTGCCGCCATCAATCACACCTACAATCTGCACCTCGCCGTTGGACACCTTGATGGTTTTCCCCAGCGCATCCTGTTCGTTGCCGTAAAGCTGATCGGCGCCGCCGCGGCTGATGAGCGCCACGCGCGAGCC
>JAXIZX010000015.1:0-5164 GCA_036303765.1 Collinsella sp.
AAGGCGCGTATCCAGGAATATGACACGCCGCGTGAGCAGCTGGTGCTGCGCCTGGAGAACGGCAAAGTCTTTAAGGTCAACCTGGCCGATATGACGTGCTCGGAGGGCTGCAAAAAGAAGGCCGCCGAGCAGGGCTGCAACTGTCGCCCCGACTGCGTGACGCGTGATGTGCTCGAGCGCATCGAGTCGCCCGAGATGCGCCTGGCGCTCATGGAGCTCGATCGCGAGAACGGCGTCGACGTGGGCGATGGCCTGTCGAGCGCCGACCGTCTGGCCGGCACGTCGATGCCCAAGCGCCGTCGTCGCGATGCCGAATCCGATGCTCGCGTCGGCCAGGGCCAGGGCGAGGGTCGTGGCCGCGGAAAGGGCCGTGGCAAGGCCGAGGTGCCCGAGGCCGAGGAGGCCGCCGGTGGCCGTCGTCGTCGCAAGCGCACAGGCTCGGGCGATGCTACCGAGGCTGCAGCCGCGGGCAAGAACGCCTCTCGCGAGCGCGAGGTTCAGCAGCCCCAGCAGCAGAATCGCGGCGGTGGCATGAACCCCACACGCCGTCGTCGCCGTCATCTGTCGAGCGAGGAGCGCGAGGACGCCTTCCGCGCCGCAGCTGCTCGCGAGGCCGGTGCCGCTTCCAAGGGCGCCTCGGCCTCCGATGCGCCTGTCGACAAGGGCGGCAAGTCACGTGGCGAGGAGGAGCGCGCGCCGCGTCCGCGCCGTCGCCATTCCTCGGGCGCGCAGCAGAAGCCTTCAGTGCCCTCCGTGGCCGATCAGGTCTCGGATGGCGAGGTCAAGGTCACGCGCCGTCGTCCCGGAGATGGCGGGGGAGCGGCTGCCAAGGCTTCGCATGGCGCCGCTCGTGACGAGCGCGAGCTGCGCGGTGGCGAGGGCTCGGCCGACCAGGGTCAAAAGCGCCGTCGCCGTCGCCGTTCCCGCAAGCCGCGCCAGGATGGTGGCGAGGGCTCGACCCCGTCTTCGTCCGCACCACAACCGCCTGCCGGCGAATAACGCCCGCGAGCGGATTTAGCCCGCCTTGCCCCGAGCGCATCGGGGTATCATAGCGCCGAATCAACAACCCTCCCTGCGACCGAACGTAGGGAGGGTTGTGTCTTGAAGAGCCATCTGAACATATTGAGCTGTCTGCAGGGTGCCGGTGCCCTACCGTTTGCGGACGAATTGCTACCGTTTGCCGAGCGGGTGGCACGCGAGGCGCTCGAGGCATTGTCGCCAACACGATGTGCCGGCTGCGAGCGCGCCGGTACGCTTATTTGCCAAGACTGCCTGACTGCGCTCACGCTCATCGACCCACGTCATAGCTGCACCCGATGCGGCGCCCCGTTTGGGGATTTGCTGTGCACTGAGTGTTCGGTCGAGGGCACGTCCTCGGCAATGGCGGAGGCGCTCGACCGCTGCCTGGCGTGCGCCGTCTATGCGCATCCGCTGCCGCGCATCATTAAAGCGTACAAGGATGCGGACGAGCGACGTCTGGCTCCGTATCTGGCGGAGCTGCTCTACGACACCGCCCTGCATGCCCAGGTCGTAGCGCCCGATCGCTATGGAGGTGTGCTGTCCGGTGCGGATGCGGTGGTGTTTGTGCCTGCGACGGCGGCAGCGTTTCGGCGGCGTGGTTTTGATCATATGGAGGCTATTGCGCGCCCATTTTGCGAGCTGTCGGGTGTTCCCCTGCTCGATGCTCTCGTCAAGTACGGGCATGGCGACCAGCGCGAACTCGGTCGTGAGGAGCGCCGCGAGCGTGCCCAAGGCATGTACGAGACGGTTGAGGATGTGCGGGGCAAGCGCCTGCTGCTTATCGACGACGTTATCACCACGGGTGCGACGATGGCAGCGGCTTCGGCGGAACTCAAGCGCGCCGGTGCCACGGCCGTTGATGGCCTCGCTATCGCACGCGTTTGGTAGGGGTGGTTTTGTGGCAGTGAAGATTGAGCGGCGCAACGAGCCGACAGACGAACAGCTGGCGGCTTCCGTAATCCTAACAGGCGCCTCGGCGCTACGCATGATGCGCGCCGAACGCCGAAAAATGGGTTACATCAGCTGGAGGGACCTCAATCCCGATGAAGAGCGCCGTGTGCTGCGCACGTCGTCGCCCTCGACCGAGGACATCTATCTTCCCGACTTGGTGCGGATTGGGGCCGCAAGCGGCGAGGTGCAAGAAGATCTTTGCTTGCTGGTGGGATCTGCGGCGCAGCGCCGCCGCATGCCTGGCGTGGGCTGGTCCGTATGCTCCGGGTTGCCCGCCGGCTCGATTCTAGAGGTGGAACCGGGGGTGTACAGTCTATCTCCCGAGGCCCTTTGCGTAGCCGTCGCGCGCGAGGTCGGCTGTATCCAGGCATTTGCCCTGGCCCAGGAGCTGTGCTCTAAGATTTCGCTGAGTGACCGCGGGAAGTATCTGCCTCCCTACACCTCGCCCGTTACGAATAAACTTGCAAAGGACAAGGACCAGCCAGCAGACGTGGGCTACTTTGAGGTTGAGCCGGTGCTGACGCCCGATCGTCTGGCAGATTACCTCGCGGTATGCAAGGGGAATGCGGCCAAACAACTGCAGCGTCTGTGTCCCTACTTGTCAGAAAACCTGCGCTCGCCCATGGAGTGCATCATGCTCGCTCTGTTTTCCTATGGCGGATTTGCCTGCGGTCCCTTTAAGACCGACTACAAGATCGAGTTCGATGACCGTGCGCAGGCAATCTCGGGGATGCCGCATGCAGTTTGCGATGCGTATCAGGAAGCAGCCCGGTTTGACCTGGAATACAACGGTGAGCTGGGTCATTCCTCCCGGAGGGGACGTATCCATGATGAAAAACGCAACACGGGCTTGATTACTATGGGAATCGAGGTCGCGACGGTCAATAACGAGATGCTCTGCGACATGGAGGCAATGGAGGCGCTCGCATGGCGCATCCACCAGCGCATGAGTAAGCGATATCGCAACCGTGTTGACGCTCGCAGAAAGAAACAAGAGGCGCTATTTAACACGTTGCGGGCGTGTTTTGGGCTTAAACCCGCCTAACAATGCTCTGAAACAGGGGGTTGGATATATGCTTTGGCCAAAGTATAGCAAATATGAGTACTGCTACAAATTCAGTAACAGCAAAATCAGGGATTTTGGGACTTGAAGATGGCGTAAATTAGAAAATTATTAAACAAATGTGGAATATCCTGGCATCAATCTGACGTTATAGAGCGTGAAAACAGCTTGCAGAGCCAAAAACTCCTGCTACTAAATTGGTAACAGTACTCATATTTGCTATTTTTTGGCCACGGCGCCCTAAGACGGGTGTGTTGGGGCTTTCCATAGGGGAGCGACGGGCTTAATCAGAGCGCGTGCGGCCCGTCCTGACCTGCGAAATCTGTACTCGCGATGCGAATAACGCCCCTAACCTTAAACTTTAGCTTGAACTTAGCTATAATGCGCTACGTTCCTGCCAGGCTGTGGTTGCGGACGGACGAAATGCCCGTCCTAGTCCAAGACAGACGCGGTCAAAGGGATCCACGTAAGCGACCGCGTGCGCGCGGCGCGATCATGGCGCGTCCTAGATGTAAGCCGCACCGTCCGTTCTACTTTCTTTGGGGCAATACCGCCTCGCGGGCGAGCGGGCCAGTCGTGAAGGTGGCTGCGGCCTCCCGAGCAAACACCCCGGTGCGCAAGTGTGGGGTCAAATACCAGGTCAGCTGGTGGGAACAACCTGATATTCCGCGCAACGCACGGATCGTATACGACACAGAAGGCAGGGTAGTGGACATGGTGAGGGGCAGCTTGATGCACGCGGCTCGGTTAGGTGCTGGGGCCGCAGCGGTCATCGCCGTTTTGGGCCTGAGCGGATGCGCGTTCAACCCGCTGTCTACGTTCACGACTCCCACGATCGACCAGATCGAGTACGAGACCATCACGCCGGCGGTGTCGGACGACGCCCTGGTCACTCCCGGAACCCTGACGGTCGCCCTCGATACTTCCGATGCGCCGCAGGCCATGCAGGACGCCGACGGCGAGCTCACGGGGTATGCGGTCGACGCCGCCCGCGCCCTCGCAAGCCGCATGGGCCTTAAGGTCGCCTTTGTCGATGCGTCTTCGGCAGGTTCCGCGCTCGGCGACAAAAAGGCCGATATCTTTATCGGCGAGATTAACTCCACGGACGGGGACATTAGCTCGCTCGGCACCTGCCTGTACGATGCCACTTCCGTGTTCGGTAAAACTAGCGATGGTGGGTCGCTAAGCGTTTCCACCGATACCCTTAACACGTCTACTCTGGGTGTCCAGATGTCCTCGGCCTCGCAGGAGGCGCTTGCTAAGCAGAGCATCACCGCCAACCAAAAGACCTACTCCAACATCAACGAGTGCTTTGAGGCGCTCGAGTCCGGCGAGGTCGACTATGTGATCTGCGACTCCACGGCCGGCGGCTACCTTGCACGTCTGATGAGCGAGATCTCCTATGTCGGTGCGCTCGAGGCGCCCTCGACGCTCGGTGTTGCGGGCCTCTCGTCCAATGACGAACTGTGCCGTGCCGTGAGCGATGCCCTCGACGGCATCACGGTCGACGGTACGCTCGAGGCAGTCCACTGCGTCTGGTATGGCACGATGCCCTACGACCTCACCACTAAGACGGTTTCGGGCGCTAACGTGCAGCCGGGCGACTCTGAGTCCAGTGAGACCACGTCCTCCGGCAGCGAGTCCTCCGATTCCAACAATGAGACCGCATCCTCCGAGGACAAATCGTCCAGCCAGGAAGGCACCATCACCGACGACGACATTAACAAACTCAATAGCTAGTTATTGCTAGGGGTGGTGTCTCCTATACGTTGGAAAGGACACCTCTTCACGGTTTCAACACGCACTGCCGGGCTTCCCCGATGGGGGAGCCCGGCTTTTTCATCCCTATAAAACCAGCAGGTCAAAGCCAATTTTTGGGACCAAATATAAAGCCGCCAGCTCCCTCCTATAGCGCACTTTGCCACAGAAAAGTACGAGACTTCGGTATGCGGTATCAAGCAATCGTTATTCGGGTCTTTAGGAATCCGCGTGATTAAATGCACGGCAATGGGTACATAGCCAGTACAGTAAGTCCCCGAGGCAGATTGGAGCCACGTATGGATATCAAGGTTTCTGGACGCAAGACGACGGTAACCGATGCTCTGCGTGCGCATGTGGATGAGAAGATCG
>JAXIZX010000016.1:0-5175 GCA_036303765.1 Collinsella sp.
CACGCGGTGATCGGTATGTGCATCGATTACAAGAACTATCCCATGTTTTTCGATTGCGGTAACGATGCGGGTCTGGCTGTGGCGGGGCTCAACTTTCCCGGCTATGCCGAGTATGCCGAGGGCCCTGTCGACGGCAAGAACAATATCGCGGCCTATGAGTTCCCCCTGTGGGTGGCAGCGACGTTCTCGACGGTCGATGAGGTCGAGGCCGCGCTGCGCGACACGGTGATTGTCGCCAAATCTGCCGGAGAGGGGCTGGGCGTGTCGCTGCTCCATTGGATTATCGGCGACAGCCAGCGCAGCATCGTGGTCGAGATGATGGCTGACGGCCTGCATGTATACGACGATCCGGTCGACACCCTTGCCAACCAGCCGACCTTCCCGTGGCACATGGAAAACCTGCGCACCTATATCACCGCCACAAGCGATTTTCCGCAGACGGCGACATGGCGTGGCGCCGAGCTTAAGCCCTATGGAGCCGGTGCCGGCATGCGCGGCATTCCGGGCGATTGCTATTCGCCGAGCCGTTTTGTAAAGGCGGCGTACCTCAATGCCAATTACCCGCAAAAGGAGAGCGAGACCGAAAACGTCGTTCGCATGTTCCGCTCGCTCGAGGGCGTGGTGATGATCGAGGGAGCGTCCAGGATGGGCGATGGTGAGTTCGAGAAGACTATCTACACCGGATGCTTTAGCGCGCGCACGGGCAATTATTACTACGCGATGTATGGGGATCCGTCGATTCGCTACGTGAGCCTGATGGATGCTGAGGGCGCGAGCCCCGATAGGCTCGTGGTTCCCGAGCCGCGTCGTTCGTAGCTCACTGGTCCGTTGCGACATAAAACGGCCTCGCACCTCTTATGAGATGCGAGGCCGTTGTCGTCAATGGCTGATGGCGTGTTAGAAGTTGGCGTCGTTGAACTGGGTGCTCTCGAGTCCGTCGAGTTGCTGTTCGGGCGTATCGGCGACGCTCTCGAGCAACTCGGTGGGATCGACGTTCATGTCCTTACCGGCTTCGTTGCCGTTGACCAAGTCGTCCGAGAAGATGTCGACTTCCATTTCCTCGGCCTCTTCGATCTGAACCTCGAGCGGCACCTGGGTGCGCACGAGCTTAACGGCCGGGCGCATGCGGGCAAACAGCGGCACGTACTCGATGATGATGGCCGAGTTCTCAAGACCGTACCAGCGTGCCGGGCTTCCGCAGGCGCGGCGGACGGCGTACTTGATGGCCATCACGCGGTGGTCATTGCGGTTGATGTCCGTTTCGGGGGCAAGCATCTTGCGCAGCATACAAAAGCGGAAGTCACCCACGTTGCCGCGTGTCTCGTAGATGGAGTAGGTGTGATGTTGCGGCGGCAGCTCGCCCGATGCCATCAAGTCGCCGACGATCTGACGCAGATAAGCGTTGACGCGCTGGTTGACTTTAAAGCCCAGGTCCAGGCGAACGCGGAAGAGGAAGTCCGTGCCAAAGGTCTCGACGGAATACTCGTGCGTATAGGGTTCGTCGGTAACGTGCACGTTAATGAACCAATATGCCTTGGCGCGCTTGGGATGCTTATCCAGGATGGAATAGAGCACGTCGCGGTCGAGCGTGAGCGGGTCGGGGCTGTTGGTGAGAAATACCAGATTGTCGGCGAGCACGGGATAGGTCTCGTCGTTGCGCAGGCGGTTGAGCTGATCGATGTACTTGGAGACGGGCAACAGAATCGTCTGCGTGCGCTCGATGGCGGTGCCACGGCGCCACACGTACATAAGGCCAAACAGCAGTGCGGCCAGGAAGATCATCACATAGCCGCCGTCAAAGAACATGGTGAGGCACGAGGCAAAGAAGCATAGCTCAATGGCACCGAAGAGCAGGGCGAAGACGCAGGCGCCCAGCTTGTGCTTGAGAATGCCAGCGATATAGCTCGTCAAAAGCGTCGTGGTCATGAGCATGGTCACGGTAATGGCGAGGCCGTAGGCGCTCTCCATGCGCTCGGAGTTTTGGAACAGCAGCACGATGAAGATGCAGCCGACCCACATGATGTTGTTGACGAGCGGAATATAGAGTTGACCCTTGGTGTCGCTGGGGTAGTGGATGCGCAGGTGCGGCATAAGGTTGAGGCGCGTTGCCTCGGATACCAGCGAGAACGAGCCGGTGATGAGCGCCTGCGAGGCGATGATGGCCGCTACGGCCGAAAGCACGATGGCAAAGGGGCGCAGGGGCTCGGGAAGCATCATATAGAACGGGTTAACAATATCCATCGCGAGCATCTGGGGGTTGGAGTTGTTGGCGAGCAGCCAAGCGCCCTGACCCAGATAGTTAAGGATGAGGGCCGCCTTTACGAACGGCCAGGATGCGTAAATGTTAGCCTTGCCCACGTGACCCATGTCCGAATAGAGCGCCTCGGCGCCGGTCGTCGACAGGAAGACGAAGCCGAGCACCATGATGCCCGAGTGGTTGATGGGCGAGAACAGGAACATAATGCCGCGAATGGGGTTGAGCGCGCGCAAGATGGACAGGTTGCCGAGCATGTTGAACAGGCCGGCGCCTGCCAGGAACAGGAACCACAGCGTCATGAGCGGGCCGAAGAGCTTGCCGATTGACGAGGTGCCGGCGCGCTGCATGGCAAACAGACCGCAGATAATGATGATGGTGATGATGATCACATTGGTCTGACCGTCACCCAATAGTGCGTGGCCCCACTCGATGGTGCGCAGACCCTCGATGGCCGTGGTAACCGTGACGGCGGGGGTGAGGATGCCGTCGGCGAGCAGCGCCGCACCGCCGATCATGGCGGGGAGAATCAGCCACGGTGCCACCTTGCGTACCAGGCTAAACAGGGCGAAGATGCCGCCTTCGTTGTGGTTGTCGGCCTTCATGGCGATTACCACGTACTTGACCGTGGTCACGAGCGTCATGGTCCAGATGACGAGCGAAAGCGCGCCCAGGATCATGTCCTCGCTGACGGTACCGATGCCGCCGTTGTTGGCGACGATTGATTTCATGGTGTACATGGGGCTCGTGCCGATGTCGCCATAGACGACGCCGAGCGTTACGAGCAGCATGCCAGCGGAGAGGGGGATGGCTCCGTGCCCGCCTTGACCACGCTGGTCTTGGGGGTTTGCCTCCAGTTTGTTGTGTGCCACGTGGACTCCCTTAGACATCCGGTTGTCTGTCTAGGACAGATAATCTTTATGCCGTCTTTATACATACAAGAGCAGTTTGGCACATCAGGTTATTTTAGACAATAATCCCCAGCTGGGGATTATTTATGTACGTAGGTAGCATTTCAAAACAGGGGCTTTTAAGCACGTGCTGTCTGGGCTATGCCAGCCTTGGCGCTTGCGCGTTTGCCGGCGAGTTCGCAAAAAATCGCGCCGCCGATGATAAGCGCGGCACCCATCAGACGGACCGGTGTTATGGCTTCGCCCAAAAGGACGGCGGAGAACACGACCGCCGAAAGCGGCTCCAGGTAGCCGACAACGGCGACGGTCTGCACAGGCAGTTTGGCGACGGCGCTAAAGTAGAGCAGGCAACCAATGCCGGTGTTGACGACGCCGAGCATGACGACGGCGCGCCAATCGATGCCTGCGGCGACGCCGGCGGACAGGAATGAGGGTGCACCCTGCGTGATGAGCGTGAGGACCAGCGCGGTCACAAAGGCAGCACTCACCTGGAGCGTGGAGTTCTCGAGGCCTTCGATGTGTGGCGCGCCCTTGCTAGCGATGACCATCAGCGCATAGCAAAATGCCGAGGCGATGCCGCAGGCGATACCTGCAATGGGCATATTGCCGCCTAGACCTTGCGCTGCAATGAGAAAAGCACCGCAAGCAACGGCGATAAAGCCGGCGATTTTGCCGCCGGTCAGCTTTTCGCCAAAGATGAGCGGGGAGAGTGCCATGACAATGATGGGGCCGCAGTAGTACAGCAGCGAGGATACGCCGACGCCGATCGTCTGGTAGGCGCGGAACAGAAAAATCCAGCTGGCGCCCAGCGCAGCTCCCGAGAGGAGGAGGGCTGCGGCTTCGCGGGGGCGAGATGGCGCCTGCAACTTATGGCGTTGGGTGATGGCGAGAATGGTGACAAGCGAGAGTGCGCCCAAAAACGTGCGTAGTAGCACGATATCCGAGCTCGGCAGCGCGATGGCAGCGGCGATGATGCCGTTGAAGCCAAACAATAGCAATGCTGCTAAGTACGTAAACAGTCCGTTGTTCATGTGCTTCCGTCCCCTCTATATCCGAACAAGTTCACTATGGGTGAACTGGCTTTAGAAGAAAAGCGAATATAATGCATAGTTAACATGACAAAAACTCATGCATAGGTGGAGGCGCCTCGTGGAAACGAATATTCAAAAGATGCAGGTGCTGCTGGAGACGGTGCGCGCCGGAAGCTTTACGCGTGCTGCCGAGCGACTGAGCTATTCGCAGTCGGGCGTGAGCCGTATGGTGGCCGATCTTGAGGCCGATTGGGGCTTTAAGGTGCTCGACCGCAGTCGCGAGGGCGTAGTGCTTTCTGCCGACGGGCGGCAGGTCATGCCGGCTGTCGAGGCGCTCTGTGAGGAATTCACTCGCTTGCAGCGACGGGTGGATGAGATGCGCGGGCTCATGCGCGGCAAAATCTGCATCGGTACGTTTTCGAGTGTGGCGACCCACGTGCTGCCGCCAGTGATTGCGCGCTTTCGCGCCGATCACCCGGACGTCGATTACGAGTTGCTGATGGGCGATTACTCAGAGATTGAACAATGGGTGTCAGAGGGCCGCTGCGATCTGGGCTTTATCCCGCATGAGCCCCGAGAAAACGGCATGGCATCGCGGCCTTTGGTGCGCGACGAGTTGATGGCGGTAGTGCCGGCAGGCTCTTTGCTTGCCACGGCGGAGGCCGTCTCTCTTTCCGATTTGGCTAACGAGCAGTTTATTCTGCTAGAACGCGGCACCGATGACGAGATTACGCCGCTGTTTCGCCGCGCGGGCCTGGCGGTGCGCTCTAAGCTGTCGACTTGGGATGACTATGCGATTATGGCTATGGTCGAGGACGGCTTGGGCGCGAGCATTCTTCCCGCGCTCATCTTGCGCCGCTGTCAGTTCGATGTTGCCGTGCGACCACTCGAGGGACATCCCCATCGGCAGATCAATGCGATATATCGCACGGCTGACGTTTCGCTTGCCGCCGCTCGATTCCTTGAATACCTCTAAACG
>JAXIZX010000017.1:0-4118 GCA_036303765.1 Collinsella sp.
CTCGAAAGTTACACCTATGATCGGAACCCGCACCTCATCGTCCTACACTCCGCACGTCGACGTCGATCCCGCCGACCGTCCGCTCATCCTGGTCGCACCACGCTGGGAAGAAGCGAAACCCTATTTGAGCGAGACGCTCTCCCCCAACGAGGAGATTGCGAGCGTATTTGTCGACGCCATTCTTGCCGCCGGCGGTCTGCCGCTGCAGATGTCCATCACCGAGGACATTGAGGTCATCCGTCATTACGTCGATATCGCCGACGGCATCGCCATTCCCGGCGGCCCCGATGTCAATCCCAAACGTTGGGGCGATGATCGACCCTACGACCCCACCCTCTGCTGCGAGATCCGCGATAGTTTTGAGTTTAAGCTGGTCAGCGAGGTGCTCCGTGCCAAAAAGCCGCTCTTTACCACCTGCCGCGGCACGCAACTGCTCAACGTCGCCACCGGCGGCACCCTGTGCATGGACGTGCCGAGCCTGGGCGCGCGCGAGGGCCGCACGCAGTGGCGCCATACCCACGTGCTCAACGACCCTGTGCATCCTGTCGAGGTCGTGCCGGGCTCGCTGCTGGAGCGCGCGGTTGGCGGGCACAGGCTGATCCAGACCAACTCCGCACATCACTGCTGCGTCGATCGTCTGGGTAAGAGCACGCGCTTGGTCGCCAAGGCAACCGACGGCGTTCCCGAGTGCATCGAAGTCGAAGGCCAGCCGTTCTGTCTGGGTGTGCAATGGCATCCCGAGTACACCTGGCAGACGCTCGAGACCGACTTTAACCTGTGGAAGTCGTTTGTCGAGGCGGCGGCCAAGGTAAAGCAGACCCGCTAGTTCGCGAACCGCATAACAGATAAGGGCGCCCCGCCGGCCACATGGTCCGACGGGGCGCCCTTTTGCCTATACGCGACAGGCGCGCAGCCCAAGGCTCGCAAGCTCTTATTCGGCCGTCTCGCGCAGGGCCGACATCGTAGCCGCATATTGCTGCTGCAGCGCATGCATCCCCTCGCGAGCGCCGTCAACGGCATCGGCGCCGCGCAGCGCCTCGGTCACCACGACCGCCGGCTCGTACAGATTATCGAATCCCAGGTTCTGGCTCACGCCCTTGAGCGTGTGCGCTGCCATAAACGCACCTTCGGCGTCTCCCGCCGCCATGGCGGCCTCCAGCTTGTCCATGCTCTCGTCATCCAAAAACTTGAGGGCAAAGCGGGCGAGCATTTCCTCGCCCATCAGCCGAGCGCACGCGTCATCATAATTGGCGCCGATCTTCTCATACGCCTCACGCATGGAAATCATGGATTAAAAACTCCTTTGGTCAAACTAAATCGTGGGAAACGCGACAACGTCGGCGGGGCGTGCCAACGTCTCGGCAATTTGGTCTTGCACCTCAAGCAGACAATCGAGCAGCAGCGGGTTAAAGGTACCGCACTTACCGTCCAGGATCATCTGAATTGCCTCCTTGTGCGGGATAGCGTCCTTGTACACGCGCACGCTCGTCAGAGCATCGTACACGTCGGCCACCGAAACCACCTGTGCGGCAATGGGAATTTCGTCGCCCTTAAGGCCATCGGGATAACCCTTGCCGTCCCAGCGCTCGTGATGCCAACGCGCAATCTGGTACGCATATTCCATAAGCGCATTGCCGGCGTGATGGCTACCCAGCTCAAGCAGCATGTCGGCGCCGATCGTGGTATGCGTCTTCATAATCTCGAACTCCTCGGACGTAAGGCGCCCGGGTTTGTTGAGAATCGCATCGTCAATCGACATCTTGCCGATATCGTGCAGCGCCGAAGCCAGGGCAATCGTGGAGCGCTCCTCATTGTCAAGGGAAATGGTGTCGCTACGCTGGACCAGACAGCCAAGCAGCAGCTCGGTCAGCTTTTCGATGTTCGTAACGTGCCTGCCGCTCTCGCCGTTGCGAAGCTCCATGACGCCAGCCATGATGTCGATGAGCATGCGACTGTTCTTGACACGCTCGTTGTACTGCTGGGACAGCAGGCTCGTCAGACGGCGCTGTTTGGCGTATAGGCGGATGGTGTTGCTTACACGGCGGCGCACGACACGGGAGTCAAACGGGCGGTTGATATAGTCCGAGGCGCCCAGCTCGTACGCGCGCAGAACCATATCATCGGAATCTTCGCTCGAAATCATGATGACAGGCAGATTGTCACTAACCGATCGGCGCGACAGACCGGCCAGCACCTCAAAGCCGCTTATGCCCGGCATGACAATATCCAGCAGCACGAGCGACAACTCATCACCATAGCGGTCGACCATGTCGAGCGCCGTACGACCGTTGTCGGCCTCGAGGATGCAATACTCGTCCTTGAGCATCTCGCTGAGAATGACTCGGTTCATCTCGGAGTCATCGACAATAAGCACCAAAGGCTTTTCGCTTTGGAAGGCCTCGATGGAATCGGCATCGGTCACGACCGTACCGGCTTTTGCCTTAGCGCGGCTCAATAACTGGACAGCGCGGCCAACTCCTTCATCGACCGTCTCGCCATGAATGCGAACACCGCCAACACATGCCGTCAAGCTCACGTACTCATGGCCCGGAACAATCGTGGCATGAACGGCATCGGACACCTGATGCAGGCGACGGGTGAAGTCATCGGAGGGAATATTGGGCATGACGACCACAAACTTGTCGCAGCCATAGCGTACAAGCTCGTCAGTCGAACGAATTCCGCTGCGTATGGCTGTCGCCACAGCACCGAGCGCAAGGTCGCCGGCATGACGGCCACACGTATCGTTGAAGACCCTAAAATCATCAAGGTCGATCACCGCAACGCCGGCATTCATGCGGGCGCTACGGAGCTTTTCCTCGTAATATCGGCGATTGCGCACACTCGTCAGCACGTCGGTGTAGACAAGGTCCTCTTCTGCAGCCTCTTGCTCATCAATCGGACGCACCATCAGCAAGACATGAGGCTCGCCCTCGACCTTTAGAGGGCGCAGGCGGGCGCGGTACTCAACACCATCGTTGAGCAGTTGCTCCGACACCTCATCGGAATCTGTCAAGGCCTCAAGACTCGACTGACGCAGACAAGGGCAGCGATCGCCGGCGAGCAGGCAGTTAGGCTCGCTCTTAATCTGATCGGCCGACAGCAAACGTACCACGGGGTAGGTCCTTGCGACACGGGCGACCTCGGCGGCGGCCTCCTCGTCGGTTAGATTGACCTCGAGATTATTGAGCATACGGGGCCCTTTCGATAGTTTCGCATGGAGCGGTGGGTTCCAAATTTTACAAGGGTAACACCTTGTCGATGCAGGTAGGCACGTGAATGCTGTTACATTTTTATGAGTTGGCAGACGGCGCGATTGAAGCCGCAAACGTAAGGTTTTGAGCGCATTTGTTAACACGGCCGAAACGTTTGCGGATGAAGCCTGTTTTGTTTTTTTGCAGCTGCTAGAACCCCAGGATGCCACGGACAGTCTGGGCAGCCGCTGCCGGGCGATCGCGCAGGCCGTTGTGCGCGCCGGGAATCGTTACGAGGGGGCAATCCAAAAGCTCAGCCGCCATCCTCGTACCCGCCTCGCGGGGCGTGCCAATCGAAAGCTCGCCCAAAAGCACGGCGGCCACCGTTTTTGACGCACGAACGCTATCCCAATCGGGAACGCAGGTCATAGTAATCCCGTATTCGTTTGCCATGAAGCTGTGGCCGTTGCGCAGGGCATGCTTGGCTTCTGCCTCGGTTAACTTGGGGGCCTCAGGGTCCGAATCGCCGATGGCGCCCAGGAAGGCCCGTAATGCCCTGGAGACCTTTCGCGCGGCGATCATCTCGAGCAAAACCGGGGCCGCGCCCAGGCCGGCGCCCTCATCCGTCACGGCGGGTTCATGCAGAATCGCACGCGAGATTATGGCAGGGTTTGCACGGAGAAGCTCCAGCGTCACCAGCGTACCGGCACTGTGCGCGAGCACGTTTGCCGGAGCGCCAATATGCTCGATAACAGCTTGCAGGTCGGCGGCTTGGGCGGCGAGGTCGTAGCGTCCGTCTGCAGCGTCGCCACTCTCGCCGCAACCGCGGCGGTCGTAGGCAATGACGCGATAGTCGCAGGCGAGCTCGCGGGCGATACCGTCAAAAAAGACACCGTCGACGCAGGCGCCGTGCACGCACACCAA
>JAXIZX010000018.1:0-8915 GCA_036303765.1 Collinsella sp.
CCCGTCTTCTTTGTCCCGTTTGTCTTTGCCCCGATCGCCAACATCTGGATCCTCAAGATCTTTATCGACTTCTTGGGCATGAACGGCTTTATGTACACCCTGCCCTGGACTGTCCCCGGCCCCATCGGCACCATCATGGGCCTGGGCTTCCAGCCGCTCGCCTTTGTGATGCTCGCCCTTATCCTGGTCGTCGACTTCGTTCTGTACTACCCGTTCTTCCGTGCCTACGACGCCCAGAAGTGCGCCGAGGAGGCCGAGATCTCCCAGGAGGAGCTCGCCGCCAAGAACGCCGAGAAGGCCGCCAAGCTCAGCGATGCCTTCCAGGGCAAGGCTGACGCCAAGAGCGTTGCCGCCGGCGCTGCTGCCGAGGCCGTGAAGGCCGACGCCCCCGCCGCTGTCGCCACTGAGGCAACGACCGCCAGCGACCTCAACGGCAAGCGCGTACTCGTGCTCTGCCAGGGTGGCGGAACCTCGGGCCTGCTCGCCAACGCGCTGGCCAAGGCCGCCAAGGAGCGCGGCATCAATCTTGAGACCGCTGCCGAGGCATATGGTAACCACGTCGACATGCTCCCCGACTTTGACCTGGTCGTCCTGGCCCCGCAGGCTGCCAGCTACTTGGCCGA
Organism: Collinsella sp.; assembly: GCA_036303765.1. GTDB lineage: Bacteria > Actinomycetota > Coriobacteriia > Coriobacteriales > Coriobacteriaceae > Collinsella. Next base: position 624 of record JAXIZX010000018.1, read on the forward strand.
CCTGCAGAAGGACTGCGAGCGCGTGGGCAACAAGTGCGTCGCCTGCCGTGGCAAGCAGTACATCGAGCTCTCCCAGAACGGCGATAAGTCTCTCGCCTTCGTCTCCGAGCAGCTTTCGAAGTAAGTAACGCTCAGGGCCAGCCGACCATCCACAGCCGGCTGGCCCTTCGATTTAGACGATTGGATCATCATGTCCGTTAACCCTGCTAGCGTCACCAACCCGCCTGCGCAGTTTCCCGAGGACTTTGTCTTTGGCGGCGCCACCGCTGCCTACCAGGTAGAGGGCGAGACCCGCACCCACGGTAAGGGCAAGGTTGCCTGGGACGACTTCCTGGAGGCCCAGGGGCGCTTCTCCCCCGATCCCGCTTCGGACTTCTACAACCAGTACCCCGTCGACTTGGAGCTGTGCGAGGAGTTCGGTATCAACGGCATCCGCCTCTCCATCGCCTGGAGCCGCATCTTCCCCAACGGTACCGGCGAAATCAACCCCGAGGGTGTCCAGTTCTACCACGACCTCTTCGCCGAGTGCCACAAGCACCACGTTGAGCCGTTTGTCACGCTGCATCACTTCGATACGCCGCTTCCCCTCTTTGAGAAGGGCGACTTCCTCAACCGCGAGACCATCGACGCCTTTGTGGACTTTGCCACCTTCTGCTTTAAGGAGTACGCCGACCAGGTAACCTACTGGTTCACCTTTAACGAGATCTGGGCCGACGCCTCCAACACCTACATTGAGGGCACCTTCCCCGGTGGCGTCAAGGCGCATCTGGCCGAGGCCTTCCAGTGCGAGCACAACATGATGCTCGCCCACGCCAAGGCCGTGCTGGCCTTCCACAACGGCGGCTTTAAGGGCAAGATCGGCGTCATTCAGTCGCTGGAGTTTAAGTATCCGCTCAACGAGAACGACCCCGCCGACATCAAGGCCGCCAACAACGAGCACGTGCTGCAGAACCAGTTTCTGCTCGACGCCACCTTCCGCGGCGACTATGCCCCCGACACCCTCGAGTGCGCCAACCGCCTGGCTGCCGTCTCAGGCGGCACCATCGAGATCCTGGACGAGGACCTCGAGATTATGCGCGAGGCCGCGCTCTACAACGACTACCTGGGCGTTAACAACTACCAGTGCCGCTTCTTGAAGGCTTACGATGGCGAGAACGACCTGCACCACAACGGTACGGGCGAGAAGGGCACCGGCCGCTGGCGCGTTAAGGGTATTGGCGAGCATGTGAACAAGCCTGGTATCCCCACCACCGACTGGGACTGGATCATCTATCCCGAGGGCCTGTTCGATCTGCTCGTCTACATTAAGCAGCGCTACCCCAACTACAAGCAGATCTTCATCACCGAGAACGGCATGGGCTACAAGGACCCCTACAAGGACGGTTTTGTGGACGACCAGCCGCGCATCGACTACATCGAGCAGCACCTGCGCTGGTTACTCAAGGCCATGGAGGTGGGCGTCAACGTGGGCGGCTACTTCCTGTGGAGCCTGCAGGATCAGTTCTCCTGGACCAATGGCTACAACAAGCGTTACGGCTTCTTCTACGTTGACTTTGAAACCCAGAAGCGCACGCCCAAGGCAAGCGCATACTGGTATAAGCACGTGGCGCAGACCCGTCGTCTGGACTAGCGGCTGGCGGGGTCGCCTGCCCACATAACCTGTCCCCATTTCTCAGCCGGGGGCGGCACGTCACACGGCGCGCCGCCCCCGGCCTTTTTTGGGCGGTTCGGGGGCCGCTTGTCTCAATCTGTAACATCTAGCCGAGTTTTTGGGTCCAAGCTGTTACAGATTGAGACGAACAGGATTGCTCTTTCCGAAGAATCTAAATCTGTAACACGTAGCCCGCTTTTGACCGTCTACCTGTTACAAATCGAGACAGACGGAGTAGGACCTAACCCCGTATGTCCCTAACAGTCGAGCGTTCGACCAGCGTGCTCGGCACATGAATCGCCTCGATAGACGAGCTCTCTCCAATCGCCGCCTCAAACGCAAGCTTACCGACACCGCGCAAATCAAATCGCAGCGTCGTCAGCCGATTGTGAGGAACAAGTCCCTCGAGTGCGTCGTCGATACCAACCACGCTCACGTCGTCGGGCACGGACAGGCCCGCGTTCTCGAGCGCGGCGATAACGCCCAGCGCCATCTGGTCATTTGCCGCAAGCACGGCAGTCGGCGTCTGCGACCCGCCGGCAAGCACCTCGGCCGCAATCCGCTCGCCCATGGCGTACCCACTGTCCGCACTCCAATCGCCACGCAGCATCGGAGCGGCATCGACATGAGCACGACCCAGCGTATCGCGCCAACCGGCCTCACGAAAACGCGAGGAAATCGAGTTTTCCGGACCCGCCACAAACCGCATATTCGAGTGACCATGTTCCAGCAGATAATTGGTCAACAGCTCGCACGAACCATACTGGTCGGAGTCGATCGTCGTGCAGCGCGGATGCGCATACATGGACAGGATGACCGTTCGCACTCCCGGCTGGGGAACAAACTCCTCAAAATCGGGAGCCATGCGGTTCATGTTGAGAATCATGCCGTCGACGGGTCGCTCGACCATGCGGCGCGAGGCATCGGCAAGTGCATAGGGCTTGTCGCCGCCCATCTCGATCATAGTGACGGCAAAATCATGCTCGCGCGCCGCTTGCATGATACCCTCGAGCGTCGCCAGGTTACCGACACGTGTGATGTTGTACATGCACAGGCCAATAGAACGATACGACCCGCCGCGCAACGCCGCTCCAGCAAAATTGGGACGAAAGCCCAGCTCTTCCATGGCGGCCAGCACACGCTTGCGCGTCTTTTCCGTCACGTTGGGCATACCGTTGACCACGCGAGACACAGTCTGGCGGCTCACGCCAGCGAGCGCCGCAACCTCTGCCGCGCTCGCCGAACGACCATTCCTTGTCTGCTGATCCATGCCTTCCACGCTAACCTGCTTCCCAACTATTCCCCGCGCCCATGGCGCATCGTACATACATTGATAACGTGCTCATGATACCCGAGCCATATACCACAACATGAAAACTTCTGTCAATCAAAACCGCTTACCGAACAAATACAACCGTTCGCAGCTGTTTGAAGTTGTTTTGTTTCTATACATCCCAGCCGGATGTTAACGTGCTCATTGTCAAATGTTCACGTGCTCATTTTGGTTCTAATCATTTTAAGATAGTGTTTATCGGGCTTTTTCACCGCTGAACGCTAACCAGGGAGCCTCCTGAGCGCAAACGCACAATATCGAACAGCGAGACGAGAGGATGTATGCATATGTCTTTGCTAAACCGCGTACAGCAGCTGCCGAAGGGCTTTGTTTGGGGCGCCGCAACCGCCGCGTACCAAACGGAAGGTTCCACGAAGGTGGCAGGCAAGGGTAAGACCATGTGGGACGATTACCTTGTCGCCCAGGGTCGCTTTTTGCCCGACCCGGCCAGTGATTTCTACAACCGCTACGAGGAGGATATCCGCCTTTCTGCCGAGCATGGACTCAACGCCATTCGTGTGTCCATCGCCTGGACCCGCATCTTCCCCAACGGCGACGATGCCGAACCCCTCGCCGAGGGCGTTAAGCACTACCACGAGCTGTTCGCCTGCTGCAAAAAGTATGGCGTCGAGCCCTATGTGTCCCTGCATCACTTTGACTCCCCCGCCGCCCTGTTCAACCAGGGCGACTGGCTCAACCGCAAGACCGTCGACGCCTATGTGCGCTATGCCGAGTTCTGCTTCCGCGAGTTCCGCGAGGTCAAGAATTGGTTCACCATCAACGAGCTCATCAGCCTCTCGCACTCCCAATACATCCAAGGCAACTTCCCGCCCAACCATCACTTTGATGTGACGAGCGGCATCCAGAGCCAGCACAACGAGCTCGTTGCCCACGCCCGCGCCGTCAACCTGTATAAGGATCTTGACGAGACCGAGCACCTGGGCGGACGCATTGGCATGGTCAACGTCCTGACGCCGGCATATCCTGCCACCGACTCGCCCGCCGACCAGCACGCCGCCGACCTGTACAACGCCTTCTACACCGACTTCATCATGGACGGCGCCTTCCTGGGTCACTACTCCGCGCGCACCCTCTCACTCATCAACGAGATTCTGCGTGCCAACAACGCCACGCTTACGGTTGAGGACAGCGACATGGAGGAGCTCGCCAAGGCGGCGCCCCGCAACGATATGTTCGGCCTCAACTACTATCAGTCGGCGTTTATCGCCGCCTACGATGGCGAGTCCACCAACAGCTTTAACGGCACCGGAGACAAGGGCACCTCGTGCTTTAAGTTTAAGGGCGTCGGGCAGCAGGTCGATATGCCGGGTATCCCCACCACCGACTGGGATTGGCTCATCTACCCGCAAGGCCTCTACGACACGCTCAAGCACATCAGCGCCACCTATCCCAACCTCCCCGTCATCTATATCACCGAAAACGGCCTGGGCCACAAGGACCCCGAGCCCGACGCAAACGGCATCGTCGCCGATCCCGAGCGCATCGACTTTGTCGACCAGCACATGGAGAAGGTGCTCCAGGCGCGCGCCGAGGGCGTCGACGTCCAGGGCTACTTTATCTGGAGCCTGCAGGACCAGTTCTCGTGGGCCAACGGCTATAACAAGCGCTACGGCCTGTTCTACATCGACTTCGACACGCAAAAACGCTACATCAAGCAGTCGGCACTCTGGTACAAGGAGCTCGCCGACACTATGGCGGACGCGCAGTAGCGCATCGCCTCGCTTTCCCCCGAGAAGGGAGCGGCCCTATGCGATACAAACCCAGCCGCTCCCCTCTCTCCCCCTGGGACCGACCCCGCCTGCACCCGGGCTTTTAGCAAGCGGGAGACCATATAGGTTTTCAACGTCCATGCCATTAAGATTTCATGCAAAGAGGAGCGTGAACTATGGAATCGATCGTTAAGTTCTTGGAGAAAGGTCAGCCGTACTTCGACAAGGTCTCTAAGAACATCTACCTTCAGGCCATTAAAGACGGCTTTTTGGCAGCAATGCCCATCATCCTGTCTTCTTCTGTCTTCCTGCTTATTTCGACCCTGCCGGGCGTTGTCGCCACGGTCGGCGGCTTTACGCTGCCCGACTGGTGGAACGTCGACGTCGTGAACTTCTGCAACAAGGTTTACAACTTCACGATGGGCGTCGTGGGCATCATGGTCGCCGGCACCACCGCAAGCGCGCTGACCGGCTCCAAGAACCGCCGCATGCCTGCCGGCAAGGCCATCAACGCCACGAGCACCATGGTCGCCGCCATGTGCGCTATGCTCATCTTGGCCGTTACCCAGACGAGTGCCAAGATCGACGGCGCCGATGTCTCGGTGTTCTTTACCGACAACATGGGCACCAAGGGCCTGCTGAGCTCCTTTGTCGCCGCATTTGCCACGGTCAACATCTATGCCTTCTGCATTAAGCGAGACATCACCATCAAGCTGCCCAAAGAAGTCCCCGGCGCCATCGCCCAGAACTTCCGCGACATCTTCGCCTTCAGCTTCTCCATCCTGTTTGTCGCCGTCATCGACGTTATCTGCCGCACCTGCTTGGCCGTCCCGTTTGCCAACGTCATCTCCACGCTGGTGAGCCCGCTGTTCGCCGCTGCCGATTCCTACGCCGGCCTCGCCCTCATCTGGTTCATGATCCCGCTGTTCTGGTTCATGGGCATCCACGGCCCCTCGGTCGTTAAGCCTGCCCTCAACGCCGCGCTGTTTGGCAACATCACCACCAACCTCGCCACGCTGCAGGCCGGCGGTCACCCCGCCCTCGCCCTGACCGAGAACTTCGGTAACTACATCGGCGAACTCGGCGGCACCGGCGCCACGTTCATTGTCCCGATCATCTTCCTGCTCTTTATGCGCTCCAAGCAGCTCAAGGCCGTCGGCAAAGCCTCTGTCGTACCCGTGATGTTCGCCGTCAACGAGCCGCTGCTGTTCGCCGCGCCCATCATCCTCAACCCGTACTTCCTGATCCCGTTCCTGTTTGCCCCCGTGGCCAACGTCCTCATTGGTAAGTTCTTCATCGACTTTTTGGGCATGAACGGCTTTATCTATGCCATGCCGTGGGCACTCCCCGGACCGATCGGCACCTTCATCGACACCAACTTCCAGCCGATCTCTCTGGTCCTGGTTGTCGTCCTGCTGGTCGTTGACTTCTTGATCTACTACCCATTCTGCAAGGCCTACGACAACGTCCTGTGCAAGCAGGAGGCCGAGACCCTGGCCGAAGAAGAGGCCGAGGAGACCAAGGCCGTCAAGACCGCTGCCGCCCCCGCCGTTGAGGCTCCTGTTGTCGAGACCGCTTCTGCCACCGAGGCCTCCGCAGCTCCGTCCGCCCTTAAGGGCAAGGATCTGAGGGTTCTGGTTCTGTGCGCTGGCGCCGGCACCTCTGCCCAGCTCGCCAACGCGCTTAAGGAAGGCGCCGACGAGCTGGGCATCGACATTACCGCCAACGCCGGTGCCTACGGCAGCCACTACGCCATCATGGACCAGTACAACGTCATCGTCCTGGCTCCGCAGGTTCGCACCTATTACAACGAGATGAAGGCCGACACCGACCGCCTGGGCATCACGCTGCTGTCGCCCAAGGGCAAACAGTACATCGACCTCACTAAGGATCCCAAGGGCGCCGTCGCCTGGATCGAGGAAAACCTCGAGGCATAAGACGCTGACACCACCTGCCGCTTGCAGACAATAAATGGCCCGTGCATCGATGTGTGATGCGCGGGCCATTTTGTTTAGACCGCACCCGTCCTCCTGTTCATCTCAATCTGTAACATCTAGCCGAGTTTTTCGGTCCTAGCTGTTACAGATCGAGATGAACGCACAGGCCAAGCCGAAAATCTCAATCTGTAACATGTAGACCACTTTTGACCGCTTAGACGTTACAGATCGAGACAAACGGAATATACCGGACCGAATTGTCTAAATCTGTAACAACTAGCTGAGATTTTCGGCCCTACCTGTTACAGATTTAGACGAACAGGCCGAGCACGTCTACGCCCGCAGGTCCTTTACGCTGGAACGCTCGACCAGCACACCCGAGACAAGCGTACGGCTTCTGGAGCTCGGGGCTTCCAGACCTGCGACGACCTCGTTAAGCGCACGGACGCCCAGCTCGCGGTGACGGAACTTCACCGACGTCAGAATCGAGTTGGGAATCGTCTTGTAAAGCTCATCGTCGAAGCCGATCACGGACACATCATTGGGCACACTGAGCCCTTTGTCACGTAGAGCCATCATCACGCCGTTTGCCATGCAGTCGTTAGCAGCGAGGACCGCCGTGCAATCGGGCTTATCGGCGAGCACAAGGCCCGCGGCATAGCCACTATCCGCATTCCAATCGCCTTGCAGAGGCTCGGGCGGCTCAATGCCACGCGCCTCGAGTGCCGCACGCCAACCTTTCATACGACACTGGCTCGACAGCGACTCTTTCTTACCAGAGACGAAGTACACGTTCTTGTGCCCGCGATTTAAGAAGTACTCGCACGCCATGCGCGCGCCACCCTCTTGATCGTCACTGACGGTAGAGCAGGTAGGATGCTCCATCGGCGTGATAATCACCGTCTTGAGGTCCTTCGGTGCCTCAAAGGTATCAAAGTCATCGACCATCTGACGCAGGTTGAAGATCATGCCATCAACAGGCAGCTGCGACATCCTGCGCGCCGCTTCGGCAAGGGTCATCTTCTCCCCCGCGCGCTTTTTGATCATCGTGAGCGCAAAGCCGCGTTCTTCGGCGGCATCGGCGATACCGTCAATCATGTCCACGTTGCCGCCCGACAAGTGGAACAGCACCACGCCGATGCACCCGTAACGGCCCAACTTGAGTGAACGCGCGGCAAAGTTCGCCCGGAACTCAAGCGCTTCCATGGCAGCATGGACCCTATCGCGTGTCGACTCTCGCACGCTATCGGGCTCGTTGATCACGCGCGACACCGTCTTGAGAGAAACGCCCGCGGCAACTGCCACATCATTCATTGAGACATTTTTCTTGTCCATCGTTGCCACTGCTTCTCCACTCGGTTCTCTATCGCTTGCTTTTTGCGTTCTAGCATACACTACCTGCCCGACTGACAAATCAACCGTTTACCGGACAATATCGACCGCTCACCCGTATATCCTTGTTGCTCTTCCAAAAATGTCTTACGTTGTCATTAACGAAATGACAGCGTTGTCATTTCGCAATGCCTTCCTTAAGCAGGAAGGTTTCCGGGCAGTCCTGACCATCCATCGACGACCAGTTCCATCCACATGCATCGCGCATCAAGTAGCAAAGGAGCTCTATGGACGCCATCGTAAAGATGC
>JAXIZX010000019.1:0-2073 GCA_036303765.1 Collinsella sp.
CTGCCGAGCGAGGGCCGTCCCGTCGACCCCGAGCTTTCGCGCGCCCGTCTGGCCGCTTGCGACGCCGTCCGCGTGACGCTCGCCCTGGTGCTCACCCTCGTTGGCGTTTCCGCGCCCGAGCAGATGTAAGCTACGGGTCATTTGACCGTACAGACTTGGTTTAACTGAACCTTGAAAGCCCGATCTCCTACGGAGGTCGGGCTTTTTGCGTTTGGTGAGACTATTTGGTTTGCTGGGAAATGCTACCAAATCGCAACTATACCGGTTTACGGGGCTGAATCGCCAACTGGCGAGCATGGTGCCAATAGCAAAATTAAACCCGCAGGTAGATGGCTTATTGTTTATTGAAAATGCAGGGTATGGTTGGCTTGCAGCATTCTGGCCCCGTAATCCGGCGTAGTTTTGAAAATTGTCTCTTGGGGACGGAGGAAAATGGATCATTTTTGTCTCGCGGAGGGGTGGCGCGGACCCGTCCGCCGCGAATCGTGCCCATCTCCTACGTTTTGCCGCATACCCCGAACCATACCGTAAAGTTCGATATAAAACCGCAGGTAGCGGACTCGCTGTTTTTGATAAAACAAGGGTATGGTCAGGGGTCCGGGGGCAAGCGTAGTAGATAGGCGCGTTTCGTGACACGGCGAATCCCGACGCCACGGATTTGCTCCTTAGTCGCTCCATTTCAAGGCGCCTTAGGGGAAGAATGTCCCTTTTGACTAGTCGTTTAAGAACGTTTAAGAACGTCCCCAATGACTAAGTTGCAGGTGGCGGCGGTTGTGTTACACTAACGCTGCGTATATGACGCAAATATCTCGATACAGATCAATGATGTCCGTCGGTTTTTGACGGAGCTAGACTGTTTAGCCGCCCTGAAGGTTTATGCAGGGAGCATGTGATCACAGGGCTTGAAAAGAAAGTTGAGCAAACACTGTGTCTGATCAACAGCAAGAAAACGAAATAACGACGACGCAAGCCGCTCCCGCTGCACCGGTTGCGTCGGACCAGGTCGCGGCGCCCGCGCAAGCCTCGGCTCCTGAGACGCCTAAGGCTGCTTCGACGCCTACGCCTGTAGCGGCTGAGAAGGCCGTGTCTGCAACTGGTGAGGAGGCTGTTCCGGCAAAGCCCAAGCGCACGCGCCGCGCGGCCAATCCTGTCGCTGACGGCGAGGAGGTCACCAAACCCAAGCGCCGTACCACGCGCACGACGCGCGCCAAGCGCACCGTTGCAGCTGACTCCTCGGCGCCGATTTCCGATGAGGTCGCGCAGGCACGTGCGTTGGCGCAGATTAGCGAGGCTCAGGTGGTGCGCGCCCGCCGTCGTGCTGCCGAGCGCGAGGCCGCGGCTCTGACCGAGTTTGCAGCCCCGTCTGTGCCCGAGACCCCTGCCGCCGACCAACCGACCGAGAAGCCGGCACCGCGCACACGCCGTCGCACGGCTGCTAAGGCCGAGCAGGTTGCCGATCAGGTAACCCCCGAGCTCACTGAGGCTTCGGTCCGTTCCGCGGCAGGGGAGGGCGCATCGCCAACTGAGCCCGCTGCGCCTGTCGAGGCCAGCGAAGTTCCCGTTGTCGATCCGGCTTTGCGCCCGCACCGTCGCGGTCGCAAGCCCAAGGCCTTCGTCGAGGCAGAGAAGGCCGCAGCCGCAGCTGCAGCCGCTCGGGATGCTGCGGCGACCGCCGAGTCTGCAACCGCTGCCGATGCACCCGTCCAGGATGCTACGACTTCCGAGGCCGCTTCCGCCGATGTCGAGCTCGCCGATGTCCGTCCTGGTCGCAGCCATCGTACTGCTGCTAAGCGCACGTCCAAGGCCAAGGCTGCCAAGAAGGGTGCGTCCGGGGATTCCGCCGAGACGACCGTCGATGCATCGACTGATGCCGCCGAGCCCCAGGACGTCGAACAGCCTGCGTCTGAGAAGCCCAAGCGCGGTCGTAAGAAGTCCGCTAAGGCCAGGGCGTCCGAGCAGCAGGCTGATGTCGAAGCGCAGGTCGATTCCGGCGCCGAGGCCAATGAAGCCGCTGCGGCCAATGCCGACGCCGCCGCAACCGATGGCGCCGCGCCCGCCGAGGCCGAAGACGGC
>JAXIZX010000020.1:0-2362 GCA_036303765.1 Collinsella sp.
AGCTCGCAGAGGCCTGAGATCTCGGGGACGCTCTGGGCGAGCTCCTCACCGGTCAGGGCGGGGGAGAGGCCGTTGCCGTCCTCGGTCGATGCGATGGTGCCGCCCGTGGCGATGAGAAGGATGCGCTTCATGCTGGTATTCCTATCGTATTTGCCGCCGCAGAGGCGGAGTCGTTCGGCAGTATTGTGGCACAGGGCGTCCAATGTTCAAACGTATTACATCATCTGTAACGTTTGGTAACACTTCAATTGCCGTCAAATAAGGGCCTAGGTCGTGCGTTTGCCGTGCGCTGATGGCTGCGAGGGGCGAGAAACCCCATATAACGTGTACACTATGAAGGCTATTTTCGTTCATTCACGCGGGTGGGCACCGGCTCCCCGCCAACAAGAGGGGGAACCATGGATCAAAAGGCTTCCGCAAAGGTCCTCGTACTCGACATTGGTGCGCAGTACGGTCAGCTCATTGCCCGTCGCGTCCGCGACCTCAACGTGTATTCCGAGATTGTCCCCTGCGACATCTCGGCCGACGAGATTCGCGAGATGAACGCCTCTGCGCTCATCCTTTCTGGCGGTCCGGCTTCCGTGTATGCCGAGGACGCTCCGTCTATCGATCCCGCCATCTTTGACCTGGGCCTTCCCGTCCTGGGCTTCTGCTACGGCCATCAGATCACGGCCGTGACGCTCGGCGGCAAGGTCGGCCACTCCGAGGTGGGCGAGTACGGCCGCGCCACCATCACGCGCACGGCCGGCGCCAAGCTCTTTAACTCCACGCCCATGGAGCAGACCGTGTGGATGAGCCACCGCGACGCCGTTTCCGAGGTGCCCGAGGGCTTTACCGTTACCGCCAGCACTGACGTGTGCCCGGTTGCTGCCATGGAGTGCGTCGAGCGCAAGATTTTCACCACGCAGTTCCACCCCGAGGTCAAGCACTCCGAGTATGGTCAGCAGCTGCTGAGCAACTTCCTGTTTGAGATCTGCGGCCTGGAGCCCAACTGGAGTATGGACAACCTGGTCGAGACCATGACGGCCGAGTTCCGCGAGAAGGTCGGCGACGACCGCGTGATTCTTGCCCTGTCCGGCGGCGTTGACTCCTCCGTCGTGGCTGCACTGGGTGCCCGCGCCGTGGGCAAGCAGATGACCTGCGTGTTCATCAACCACGGTCTGCTGCGCAAGGGCGAGCCCGAGCAGGTGGAGGAGGTCTTCACCAAGCAGTTTGACGTCGACTTTATCCACGTCCACGCCGAGGACCGCTATGCCGAGCTTCTGGCCGGCGTGACCGAGCCCGAGGAGAAGCGCCGCATCATCGGTACGCAGTTCTGGAAAGAGTTCTTCGCGGTTGCTCAGCAGCTCGAGACCGATGGCAAGCCGGTCAAGTACCTGGCTCAGGGCACCATCTACCCCGACATCATCGAGTCCGGCGCTCGCAAGACGGGCGGCAAGACGGCCACCATCAAGAGCCATCACAACCTGATCCCGTTCCCCGAGGGCGTGCACTTCGACCTTATTGAGCCGCTCGATCACTTCTTTAAGGACGAGGTCCGTGCACTTGGTCTGGCGCTGGGCCTGCCGGGTCACATCGTGTTCCGTCAGCCTTTCCCGGGTCCGGGTCTGGCCATCCGCATCATCGGCGCGGTCGACAAGGAGAAGCTCGAGATCCTCAAGAACGCCGACGCTATCGTGCGCGAGGAGCTCGACGCCTACAACCAGCGCCTGTATGAGCAGACCGGCGAGCGCAACTCCGAGCACAGCTGCTGGCAGTATTTTGCGGTTCTGCCCGACATTAAGTCCGTCGGCGTTATGGGTGACGAGCGCACCTACCAGCGCCCGATCATCCTGCGTGCCGTCGAGTCCAGCGATGCCATGACCGCCGACTGGGCCAAACTGCCTTACGACGTCCTGGCCCGCATCTCCGGCCGCATCGTTGCTGAGGTCCCCGGCGCCAACCGCGTGTGCTACGACATCACGTCTAAGCCGCCCGCGACGATCGAATGGGAGTAGGCTGACAGGGTTCTGACCTGCACTTTTGAGTGCCGCACTGTGCTCCTGAGTTTCGTTTCGTACGAGAGTTACGGCAAAACCACCAGCGACATTGGTGAGTAAACTCGATTATCGAGCCTCCGTTCCCATGTTGGAACGGAGGCTTTTTCTTTGCCTTTTTACTCTCTTTCACCTGCGATTTCGCGATTTACTCCCCGTGTTTCAAGATGGAAGCGTTTGGTTGCGAGCCACGCCGCTGTGAGGGCCTGAGTCGTCAGGCCCCGCACAGGGGGACCGCGATGGTGGCCACCGCGCCGCCCGAGGGGCTGTTGGCGAGCGAGACGGAGCCCCCGTGGGCGCTCGCGGCCTCGGAGGCGGCGTGGAGG
>JAXIZX010000021.1:0-3988 GCA_036303765.1 Collinsella sp.
CGTCCCGAATGGCTGGAGGGAGATTATGATTCGTGGATTGCTGCATGGGATTAAGCGTTTCTGGTCTAGATGCGTTTTGACGCGCCGTCCGAGCTGCCATCGCAAACGAGGCGGCTTTATGGGCCGCGCCGGTATCGACCTGTTTATCGAAGACGGTGCCTACACCACGCTTTCTTCTGCCGTGGTCATCCTAGTGGTGCTCACGTTGTTGTTTTCGTCGACCGCGGCGATATGGAGCATGTCGCGTGCCGGGGATACCCAGGTGGCGGCCGATAGCGGCGCGCTGGCGGGTGTCAACGTAGTGTCGTCCTATCACACGGCTGCCACGGTGGTTGATGCGAGCATCTTGAGTCTGGGCCTGGCGGGGTTTGCCACGATCGGGACGGGCCTGGTCGCCATCCTCATCCCGGGTGCCGAACCAGTTGCCGGCAATATGGTCGACACCGGGATTGAGATCATTAAAACGCGCAACAAGTTTGCCAAAAGCGCATCGGAAGGCTTACAGAAAATCGAGACGGCTCTGCCGTATCTGATCGCTGCGCGTGCCACACAGGCGGTGTCGGCGCAGGATACCGATAGTGTGACCTATACCGGTACGGCGCTTGCTGTGCCCAGGACATCCGAGTCGGACTTCGCTGCGCTCAAAGGGTCAGAGATCTCGACCGATACCATTAAAGACACATCAGATGATTTAGAGCGTGCGGCCGAGGAGCTGCGGAAGGCTTCTGAGGACACGGCGAAGGCTAAAGAGCGCGCTTGGCTGGCGGATTGTGGTGGGTCGGACGAGAGTTCGATTGGCAAGTACTCGTGTATGTGGGAGCGTGCGAAAAGCCTAACGGATCTCTCTGGTGCTCAAAATCCACATTACGCTTCGAGCGTTACGTGGGAACCGCAAGTGGCGCTCGATCGTGCGAAGGCATATTACCGAGAGCGCCTGTCGAACGAGAAGCCACTTGGCGAGAGCCCAGAAAAACAGGCAGATTCCGCTGCGCGAAAGGCGTTCTTCGCTTATGCGAGTGAAGAAGTTGAACGAGCGTATATAGCTGAAGAGGACGGCAAGGTTTCCGCCTACATCCCCTTTCTTCCGCGAAATCCAGATGAGGCGCGGACGACCGAACTCTACACCGATGTACGTTGGCCAACAAGTGAACTAGATGAAGTGTCCTATCTGCATTACGGAACTGACTGTCCAAATTACAAAAGGGGAACGCCTGGTGGGTTGGCGTCTGTCGCGGTTTTTGACGGCCATGAAACGTGCAGCGAATGCCATTTTGGTGTTTCGTCTTTGGGTTACGTTGCGATTGCTACGACTTCCGTCGAAAGGGGCTTCGAGTACCACTTTGACGAGTTCAAAAAGGCGCTGGAGAAATACGTCGAATATCGCAATAAGGAACTCGAGCTCATGCGTCAGACCGAGGATGAGGCCGACCGTGCAGGCAATGCATTTGACCAGGCTATCAAGGAGCTTTCCGGCGAGCGCCCGCGTATCGCCCCACCTGGACGCAACGGCGTGGTCGCATTTGCAGTTTCGGGTGACATTACCAGCCCCGATCAACTTAACTCCTCGTTTAACACGGCAGTCAGGCTTGGCGATCGCGGTGCTATCTCTGCCGCGGTGCTGGCGCCCGATGAGGCGACGGCGCAAAACAACGTGCTTTCGCGATTTTTCTCGACATTGAAGGAACGCTCGGGCGGCGTTGCCGGCGTGCTCGACGGCGTCATGGATGTTTGGGGACGGCTGCTCGTGGGATACGGTGATATCCAAGGTTCGGCCGACGAACTTATGGACGAGATGATTAAAGACCTAGGAGGGGGCAGCGGTGCGTTGGGCTCCATTGCATCGTGGCTCGGCGATACCGTTTCGGCGTCCGTGGCGGCGCTGGGTTTGGAACCGTGCGACTTGCGCCTGCGAAAGCCGGTGCTGACCGATTCCGCCAATGTCATTAAGAGTCCGGGGTCTGACATTGCGGGTCTTTCTCAAGCGCAAGACAAACTGCGAAGTATTCCGTTGGGCGTGACTGATCCCAAGGCGCTTTGCGAGGCGTTGGAATATCAAGTCGAACGCACCATTAGCGGTACGGTGTTCACACTTGCGGAGATTCCTCTGCCCGGCGGCGGCTCCATCCCGCTCACCGTCGATGTCGCCACGCTGGTTGGCGCTCTGGGCGGTGGGTCGTAATGAGTATCCGCATGCGTCTGCGCGAGGAGCGCGCCCAAGCGACGGTGGAGATGGCAGTGGTTACGCCCGTTTTGCTGGTGCTGGCACTCATCGTGTACAACGTCATGATCTTTGCCAGCGCTGTCGCGCGCTTCGACCGCGTGGTGCCCGACATCGTGCTAGCGCATGCCGTGGCGTCGGAGGGGGAGGGCGACGAAAGCTCTGCCGATGCCTCGGCGACGGTTCAGACTCAAATTCTGAATGCCATGGAAGGCTATGACTTACAGATCGAAGTGTCGAGCGAGCAAGGCGCGAAGGCATCGGATGGTGGCCTGCTCTCCCTATCCGGTACGTTTAGGACCTACACCTGCACCATGCACTATGAGCCGTGGCCGACTTCTCTCAGCATCGCTGGCGTTCCGCTGGGGGCGCCGACAACGTTGTCGCACGAGCGTGCGGTGACGGTCGATCCATGGCGTCCGGGGGTGGTCATGTGACCGCGGTCTCGTCCTACATCGCTTACGCGCGGGCACTCAACAGGCTGGGTTGGACGCCGGCCGAGTTTGTGGTGGCGGAGTCGTTTGCCGTGCGCCTGCGCGGCATGCTGGGACGGCGTCCGGTTGCCGCCAACGGCCTGCCGCTCGTCATGGTGTTTCCACGCTGCTCTTCGGTCCATACGTGTTTTATGGCCTATCCCATCGACATCGCCTTCATCGATGCACGCGGCAATATCCTCGCGCGCTACGAAAACGTATGTCCCTGGTGTATGTGCTCCTGCCCCGGCGCCTGGGCGGTATTGGAACGCCCTTCAATCCTCGCTACACCTCCCGCCCTCCAACAAGTGCCGGCGTAAGAGATTGGCGACAGCGGACTTTCGTCATACGAAATTGGGTAAGATGGAGGAGAAGATGCATGGATGTTGAGATCCATCCCAACGCTAAAAAGCACCTGACGGAAAAGCAGGTACTAGGTGCCTGGTTCGCGGTTACTGAGTGCATTCGCCGCGAGTCGGAGGACGAGCCGCCGAGATGGCTTGCCATTGGATGGCTTCCAGATGGTCGAAGTGTGGAACTTGTTGCGGTCGAACTAATTCGTGGATGGCTCATTATTCATGCCCTGTCTCCGGTTCAGAAGAAATTCTGGCAAGAGATCGAGCGAGCTCGGCAGAGGGGTCGATGATGAGCAAGACGTATACGGCCGCTAATGGTCAGGTTGTAACGGATGAAATGATTGACGCGTGGTGCGAGTCGTACGAGCGCGGAGAGTTTCCGGATGGCGAACGCACCGTTGGTGGGATCGTGCATGGACGGCCCCCGCTCTCAGGTGAGGGGACGGCAACGCTGTCGGTCAAGATTCCTCTGGGAATGAAGGAGGCCATTCGTCGACGGGCGGCTGCCGAGGGGATGACGCCAAGTGAGTTTGCCCGTGCGGCTCTGAGCGAAAAACTTCTTGCTGCCGGCTGATGTCTCTGACGTGCCGATTTATAGAACCGAGGCTGTGCTCAAAAACTTTTTTAAAATTCTCGGTTGACCGGAACGCGTCCTTGGTTATACTAATCAAGCCTTGAAACAAGGCACACCTCAAATGGCTGGGTAGCTCAGTTGGTAGAGCAGAGGACTGAAAATCCTCGTGTCAGGGGTTCGATTCCCTTCCCCGCCACCTTGAATTGACTAGGACCTCTGCAAAGGGGTCCTTTTCTAATATGAGAAAGCCATTGTCAATAGGCATGTTCGTTCGAGCCCGGTTTGAAACCGGGCTTTTTCGTTTCCCGTCGGGAGAGCCCGCGCACGCTGCATGGCTTAGTCGACGCTTGCCTGGCAAGCTAATATC
>JAXIZX010000022.1:0-4175 GCA_036303765.1 Collinsella sp.
CAGGCAAGCGTCGACTAAGCCATGCAGCGTGCGCGGGCTCTCCCGACGGGAAACGAAAAAGCCCGGTTTCAAACCGGGCTCGAACGAACATGCCTATTGACAATGGCTTTCTCATATTACAAAAAAGCTCCCATTGCTGGGAGCTCTTTCATTTAATGGTGCGGGCGAAAGGACTTGAACCTTCATGGGGTTGCCCCCATACGGACCTGAACCGTACGCGTCTGCCAATTCCGCCACGCCCGCGTGCAGGAATTAGAATAACGGAGCGCCACCGCGAACGCAAGAACTATTTTTGAAAAAGTTTGCAGGCATTTTCCCAGGCGGCTCGAGCAACTGCTTCAGCATCCTCGCCGGTACGATCGACGCGGTCATTGACCAGCGTGTTTGCTGTGATGGAAATCATTGCAGGCTCGCACTCGAGACCGCGAATGGGCTCCGGCGCCATATAGGGACAATCCGTCTCGAACAGAATACGGTCGAGCGGGGTTGCCGCGAATGCCTCGCGCACGTCGCCGTTGCGCTTAAAGGTAGCCGCGCCGCCATAGGCGATGTAACAACCCAAATCCACAAAGCGCTCCATCGTGGCTCGATCCTCGCCAAAGCAGTGCAGCACGCAACCGGCCTGAGGCACGCCCACCTCGCGCAACACGTTGTAGGCGTCCACATGCGAGGTGCGCTCCTCGTCCGTATCCTCATGACGCAGATGCAGCTCTACCGGCACATTGCGGCGTACGGCGACCTCGAGTTGGCGCGCCATACAGTCGATCTGCACGTCGTGGGGCGCCGGCGCGATATCGTCGTCATAGTCCATGTGGTAGTCCAGACCGATCTCGCCAATACCGGCGCATAAGGGATCATCGAGCGCAGTCACAATCTGGGCATGGATATCATCGGTATAGTCCGGTGCGCCATACGGATGCACGCCGGCAAGATACTTGATCTGTGGAATATCCTGCATCGGCAGAATCTCGTGCGTCAGCCAGTCGCTATAGTCCGCCACGCTGCGCTTATCGGCAATGGGGTCGAAGACCGTCACCAACAAGTCAATGCCCGCTTCCTTGGCGCGCGCAAGCGTCTCGGGCACTTCCTTGCTCCAAAAAGAGAGCAGGTGCGCATGCGTATCGGCAAGCGGCGCCAGCGGCACCGGGCAGGCCACCGTTTTCTTCTTTTTGGTAAACGTCACGCGTTCGACATTAGGCGTCATGGGAAAGCTCCTGAGCCAAGCGGACAAAGGCGGCGACGTCGAGCGTCTCGGCGCGCGTGGTAGGTGCGATACCGCAGGCCTCAAAGGCGGCGTCGAGCGCGTCCTTGGCAAAGCCGTTGGCGCTCATAGAGTTGCGAATCGTCTTGCGACGCTGAGCAAACGCGGCGTCGATCACGCGGGCCACAAACTCGCGGTCGATGCCCTCGGGTACCATACCGTCAACGCGATCGATGCGCACCACGGCAGAATCCACATGCGGCGCCGGCATAAAGCAGCGCGGCGGCACCTCAAAGCGCCCCGTCACCTGCGCATACAGGCCGAGTTTTGCCGTGTAGCCGCCATAGGTCTTGTTGCCCGGCGTTGCGCCAATACGATCTGCAACTTCCTTTTGCACCATAACGACAGCGCGCATAAGCGCGGGCATCGTCTGGAAAAACTGAAGGATGATCGTCGCCGCCACGTTATAGGGCAGATTCGCGACAAACACCGTGGGTTCACCACCGGCGGCATGCTCAATCTGCTCCGGCGTCACCTTGAGCGCATCGCCCATGATAAAGCGGAAGTTGGCATAGTCGGCGGCGTGGGCGTCAAGCACCGGCTCAAGCTCGGGATCGGCCTCAATCGACGTAACGCACGCCGCCTCCTGCAGCAGCGCAAGCGTGAGCGTGCCAATGCCCGGGCCAACCTCGAGCACGCGCTCATCGCCCGCAAGCTCGGAAAGCTCGCAAATACGCTCAATTACATGGTTGTCGATCAGGAAGTTCTGGCCCAGGCGATGCTTGGTCGCAAGGCCAAACTCCTCTAGCAGCTCCCTAGTTGCCGTGGGGTTTGCCAAAGGCGAAGTTGTCATGGTTGCCTCCTTAACATGGTGGCTGCATCGTAAAGCAAAAGGGCATGGACCGTTGCGGCCATGCCCTTACATCTAAACAGCAAATTGCCGATATGGCGCGCAGCGGCTTAGCCCAGACGCGGGAACAGCGGCTCGCCCTTCTCGACGGGCTGACCACCGGCAAGCAGGCCCCAAGCGCAAATGCCCTTGAGGTCGTCGCTCGCGGCCTCGTCCTCGCAGGACAGGCGACGCAGGGCCTCGGCAGA
Source organism: Collinsella sp. (assembly GCA_036303765.1). Lineage (GTDB taxonomy): Bacteria > Actinomycetota > Coriobacteriia > Coriobacteriales > Coriobacteriaceae > Collinsella. Next base: position 2,300 of record JAXIZX010000022.1, read on the forward strand.
GGTCTGGGGCATGAGCGGCATCAGCAGGTGAGCGGCAATGCGGATGGCCTCGAGCAGGTTGTAGATCACAAACGCCAGCTCGTCAGCCTTGGCCTCGTCCTTGGCAAGTGCCCAAGGCTCGGAGTCCTCGATGTAGTGGTTGGCGGCATGGATGAGCTCCATGACCTCGTCCTTAGCTCCACCGTAATCGAGCACGTCCATCTTGGCCATGTAACGATCGACCAGGCCATCGGCAATTTTTGCCAGCGGGTTGTCGAACGCATCGAACGATGCGGGCTTGGCGGGCGCGCAACCGTCAAAGTACTTGCCGCTCATGTTGAGCGAACGCGAGATGAGGTTGCCCCAGCTGTTGGCCAGGTCGGCGTTGTAGACCTGCTCCATGCGATCGAAGCTGATGGCGCCGTCGGTGCCGGGCACCACGTCGGTCATAAAGTAATAGCGATAGCCCTCGACGCCCAGCATGTCGATAACGTCCTGCGGAGCGATGGCGTTGCCGCGGCTCTTGGACATCTTCTCGGCCTTGCCGGTCTCGGCATTGCGCACAGTCAGGAAGCCGTGGGCAAAGACGTGCTCGGGCAGGGCCTCGCCGATGGCCATGAGCATGGCGGGCCAAATGACGCAGTGGAAGCGGATGATGTCCTTACCCACGATGTGGAACTGCGCGGGCCAGCGATAGGCCAGCTCGGCACGCGCCTCGTCGGTGTCGACACCGTAGCCGACGGCCGTCATATAGTTGAGCAGCGCATCGAACCACACGTAGGTCACATGACCCTCGTCAAACGGGACCTGAATGCCCCAGTCAAAGCTCGTACGGCTCACGGAAAGGTCGTTAAGGCCGCCCTCGACAAAGCTGCGAACCTCGTTCATGCGGAACGCAGGCTCGACAAAGTCGGGGTGCTCGTCATAGAGCTTGAGCAGCTTGTCCTGGAAGGCGGAAAGCTTAAAGAAGTAGGACTCCTCCTGCACGCGCTCAAGCGGACGGTGGCAGTCGGGGCACAGGTGCTGGCCGACGCTGCCGTACTCCTCGTCGCCCTTCTGGACCTGCGTATCAGTGAAGTAGGTCTCGTCAGGCACGCAATACCAACCGTCGTAGCTGCCCTTATACAGGTAGCCGGACTCCTTCATGCGCTCCCACAGGTACTGCACGGCATGATGCTGGCGCGGCTCGGTGGTGCGGATGAAGTCGTCGTTGGAAATCTCGAGCTTGCTCCAAAGCTCCTTGAAGTGCGGAGCCTGGCTGTCGGTCCACTCCTGCGGCGTCATGTTGTGCTTGGCTGCGGCCTCGGCGACCTTCTCGCCGTGCTCGTCCATGCCGGTCAGGAACTTGACGTTATAGCCGGCGGAGCGGCGATAGCGAGCCTGAACGTCGGCGATGATGGTGGAATAAGCCGTGCCCAGGTGCGGATCGGCGTTGACGTAGTAGATGGGCGTCGTGATAAAGAACGAAGGCTTGCTTTGATCCATGGGGTTTGTCCTCCAGAAAAACGTTGCATACAGGGGATGATTCTAGCGCAAGGGCTGGATATCCTCCATCTATTGCATATCGAGCACCATGGCATAGACATCGCGCTTGCGGCGCGAATACTTCTGAGACAGGCGCTTGGCCACCGCAGAGGCGGGCTCCCCCTCCTCGAGCGCGGCGCGGATATCCTCGCGCAGGGCCTCGTCGGGATCCGCTGCCGCGGCGCCAACCGGCACGATACCGGCCTCCTCATCCTCGCTCGGCGGTGCGATGACCAGCGCAATCTCGCCCTTTACCTCGCCGCGAGCACGCAGCTCCTCGGCAAGCTGGGCAGCGGGCCCGCGCAAGACCTCCTCGTGCAGCTTGGTGAGTTCGCGGCAGACGGCAACCTCACGCTGGGGAAAGACCTCCGCC
>JAXIZX010000023.1:0-1745 GCA_036303765.1 Collinsella sp.
CGTGGCCACCATCGACCACGATCGCTGCGTGGGCTGCGGACGCTGCATTGCGGCATGCAACCAGGACTGCATCAAGCCCGGCTATGACGCCGCGGCCGACGTGCTCAACTGCAAGATCGCCGAGTATACGAAGGCCGTCGTCGACGGCCGCCCGAGCTTCCACATCTCGCTTGCCATGGACATCAGTCCCAACTGCGACTGCCATCCCGAAAACGATACGCCTATCGTCAACGACATCGGCATGTTCGCGAGCTTCGACCCGGTCGCCATCGACCAGGCCTGCGCCGACGCCGTCATGGCGTCTGAGCCGCTGCCCAACACCGAGCTCACCGATAGCGCGGCCAAGATGGAGCACAACCACGAGCATCTGGAGGGCGAGCAGGCCAAGGATCCCTTCTGCATCACGCATCCCGACACCGACTGGCGCGTGTGCATCGCGCACGCCGAGAAGATCGGCCTGGGCACGAGCAAGTACGAGCTCATCGAGGTCAAGTAGCACCTAGCTATTAGACAAAACAAGCGCTTTTGTAGCACAACTGTTAGCAAAAGCCGCCCGTGAGCACAGTGCCCACGGGCGGCTTTTCGGAAGTGCTAGGGGGTCAGATAGGCCAGTAAACCGTACTATTTGCCTAAAAATACTCGTCGAGGAAGTCGTCGACCGTGTTCCAGTAGAGTTCGGGGTCGACCTGCGCGCTCTTGGCGTGGGTGGCGCCATGGACGGTGAGCTTTTGCTTGACCTTGCTGGCGCACGCGTCGTAGTTTTGGTCGAGCATGCTGTACGGCACAAAGGTGTCTTGGTCACCGTGGATAAACAGCATGGGAACCGTCGCGCGCTTGAGCTGTTCCACGCTGCTCGCCTTATGAAAGTCGTAGCCCGCGCGCACGTTGCACACCAAGTTTGCTACATCGAGCAAGGGAAAGCTGGGCAGGCCGAACACGTCCTTGAGCTGCAGAGAAAACTCGTCCCAAACACTCGTATAACCGCAGTCCTCGATAATGCATTTCACGTTTGCGGGCAGAGGTTCCCCCGCGACGTTCATGGCGGTCGCCGCGCCCATGGATTCGCCAAAGACCAGGATGCGCGCCTTGGGGTCAGCCTGAACGATTCGCTCGATCCATGCGACGATGTCGAGGCGCTCGGGCCAGCCCATGCCGATATAGTCGCCGCCGGAGCGCTCGTGGGCGCGGGCGGCGGGTGCGAGTACGTTCATGCCACGGTCGTGGAAGCGTTTGGCGTATCGGGCCATACCGATGGGCTCGTTGGTATATCCATGCAGGCAGACGACGTAGTCGTGCGTGCTCTCCGACGCAGCAAAATACCAGGCGGCAAGCTCGGTCCCGTCGTCCGCGGTGAGGTTGCTGCTCTTGCGGTTCTCTTTAAACCATGCCCGCGCCTCGGTATCCTCGGCATCCGGCTGCTCACCTTCTTTGTCGTTCTTGCTATCCTGCATCATCTTCATGGTGTATGGCGCGCGGGGATTCAGTGCGAAGTCAAACAGAAAGTTGCCGGCAAATCCGAGCAGCGCAACGACAGCCACCAGTGCAACGATGCCGGCTATCTTGAGCTTTCGATGGGAACGTGCGTTTTGAGACATAAGAAGCTTTCCTATAAGATGTTAATACATCAACATTTAATGCAAGCGCATTATGGACGTTCGCCGTTGATGCGTCAACAGGCAAAGAATGGGTAAACAAAGGGTCACGTATGGTGCAAATTTCGCACGTACCTAGACGCTTTGATATAG
>JAXIZX010000024.1:0-3499 GCA_036303765.1 Collinsella sp.
GAAACGGCAGGGCCAGGCGAGCAACTCGTCCGGTCTCGGGCGCATCGCCCCTTGCCGGATTCAGATTCGACAAGGGGCGACCATTGTGCAATCGCAAGAAGATGACGGGGCGGAATGTCAATCCTGGTCTAACAGAGCCTTATTTAATCCCCGTCCCAGAAAAATCATCCCGCGCGGGCATTTGGCTCACGCGGGATGATGGCGTCTTATTTGTCCTGCTCCAGCAGATCGGACGGCGTGCGGTCGGGCTTGCCACCGCGGAAGATCTCGCGACCGTGCAGGCGATGCTCCAGGTCACGTTCGGCCTTTTCCTCGTCAATCTTGGTCTGGCTCACCGACGGGTCCTCAATCAGCGACGACACCGAGTTCACCTGCTTTTGAATGCGCTCGGAAATCGTGTCATCCATACTCACGATATGCATCTTCCAGTCGATGTTCGTAGCGGTCGATGAGCTCTTGGTCCACACGAACGTCAGAATGGCGCTCTGGTGGCCCTGTGCGGGGAACATGCCAAAGAAAGAGTCGTGCTGGATCTTGCTGTCCTCGTCGATATAGGCATGCACGTTATACACCACGCGGTCGATCTTATCGTTGAGCAACGCGTTGGTCGCAAGCGCCGCAGCCTGAATCTGCCCGTTGGACAGCAGCTCGAGCTCGTTGGCAGACGACGTGTCCAACACCGTCACCTCTACCGTACCCGTGCGCTCGTCCGCCTCGTCGACGCTAAAGTCGAGCGGGAACTGCGTAAAGCCGTTGCCCCACTCAAGGCCGCCCTTGAGCGCGGTCGAAACGGTATCGACCGAAACGCTCTCGGACAGATTGGCGGTATTCAGACGGCGCATCACGCCGTAGCCAATCTGCATGCCCACGATCAGCACCAAGATGCCGATAACCACGACCATGGCAGTCTTCGTAATGGTATGGCTCACCTGCGAGCCCGAAGGATCGTCCTCGGACAGCGGGTCGATATGTTTTGCCTGGCTCGCGCGATCCTCGCTGCGCAGCCGCGCCAGCGTCGCCTTGTCACCGCGCTTGACGGCAGCCTCTTTCTCGCGCATGCGCTCGGTACGCTTTTTGGCGAGCGTCGGATCCAAGACGCCGGATGCATCGATTTCGGAGAATAACTCCGTCACTTCTTCCGGAGTCAAAGGGTTCTTGTCAGCCATAAACTTCCTGTCGTATCAATCAGTCGAGCTCGTGCGCACGCGCACCTTCGAACTGCATTCGATAGTAACGGGCATAAGTGCCGCCACGGGCGAGAAGCTCCTCGTGCGTGCCACGTTCCACAACGCGACCATGCTCAACAGTCGCAATCTCGTCAGCATGCTTAATAGTCGAGAGACGGTGGGCGATGATAATCGTGGTGCGGCCGCGCGCCAGCTCTTCGAGCGACTCCTGCACCGCTTCCTCGCTCTCGTTATCCAGAGCACTCGTCGCCTCATCCAAAATAAGGATCTTGGGATTCTTGAGAAACACGCGCGCAATGGCTACGCGCTGCTTCTGGCCGCCCGAAAGACGGCTGCCGCGCTCGCCCACCACAGTGTCGTAGCCTTGCGGAAGCGACTCGATAAAGGTATCGATATTGGCGCGGCGGGCCGCCTCGGCGATCTCTTCTGCCGTGGCGCCCGACTTGCCGTAGGCGATGTTCTCGCCAATCGTACCGTCAAACAGATAGACATCCTGCTGCACCAGGCCAATGGCGCGGCGCAGACTCTGTTGCGTCACGTCGCGCACGTCCTGGCCGTCGATGCTGATGGATCCGTCCGCCACGTCGTAAAAGCGCGGCAGCAGCGAACAAGTCGTAGACTTGCCGCCGCCCGAGGGGCCGACCAGGGCAATGGTCTGTCCGGGCTTGATGGACAGATTCATATAGTCGATAACAGGGCGTCCGTCGGCGCCGCCCTCGCCCAACTCAACATCCTCGTAGCTAAAGCACACGTCGCGATATTCAACCGCGCCTGCCGTCACCTGCAGGTCCGCGGCATCCGGCTTATCCTGGATATCCGGGGCGGTCGAAAGCACCTCGTCCATGCGCTTAAAGCCGGCGATGGCCTTCTGATACGTTTCGGCCGAATTGACGAGCGTCTCGAGCGGCGTGCAGAACAGTGAAATGTAGAGCGCGAAGGTCGCCATATCGACCGCCTGCAGTTGGCCTTGCGCCACCAGCCAACCACCCAGCAGCACCACGATCACGTACAACACGCCCGAGAGCAGGCCATACGTCGCAGTGTAAACGCCCATGGCGTGATACATATTCTCTTTGGACGAAAGATAGCGGTCGTTGGAGGCGCGGAACTTGGAGCGTTCAGCCTCCTCGTTCGCAAAACTCTTGACCACGCGCATGCCGGCCAGCGAATCCTGCAGCTGAGCATTAATACCGCTGATCTTTTTGCGGTTGTCGCTAAAGACCTCGCGCATGCGCATGTTCTGCCAAAACATGATGGCCGCAAACACCGCCGTCACCACGGCCATAGCAAGCGCCAGCACCGGGGCAATAGCAAAGAGGATCACAAACGAGCCGACGATCTCGATGCCGCAGATGATAATCCACTCGGGCACGTGGTGTGCCGCCTCGCAGATATCGAACAGGTCGTTGACCACGCGGCTCATCATGTCACCCGAGCTGTTGCGATCGAAGTACGCAAAGCTAAAGCGCTCGTACTGATCGAACAGGTCCTCGCGCATCTTGGACTCCATGCGCGCGCCCATCACGTGGCCCCAGTAACTCACAAAGTAGCGACAGGCGCAACGGATGGCATACATCAGCACCAGACCAACCGCGATCATACCGAGCGCCTGCATAATAGCAGCCTGACCCTGGGTAAAGAGCCCACCAGTCAGATTGCGCAGAATAATAGGAAACGCCAGGTCGATGGCGGCAAGCACCAGGGCGCAAACAGTATCGGCAACAAAAAGCCCCATCTGGGGCTTGTAATAAGACAAAAACCTTCTAAACATGCAGTCCTCGGAGAGAAATAAATAGCGTGAGAAATCCGGTTGAACCGGTCGGGTTGAAAACAAAGCATCCCAACAAACATAACACCGATGTTCTGGCAGCGTCAGCGAAAACGTCCCTAAGCGAGCAAGGTGCCTTGAAAGAGGAGCGACGCGTACTTCGGTACGCGAGCGACGATTGAAAGGCAGATTGCCGCTTAGGGGCGTTTGCAGCGTCGACTCGTTACGCGGTTTGGTAAAACCGCGTAACCTAGAGCTCGGCTCCGCCCAACCTATGCGCGATGCTATCGCAGGCCAAGGCGCCCACGACGGTCTTGGCATCTTCGATCTTGCCGTCGAGCACGGCGTCGATCAGCTCGTGCAGCGGCACCAGATCCACGTTGACAAACTCGTCATCATCGGGGTTGGGTGCATCGAACTCGAGTTTGGTGGCCAGATAGATGTGAATGATCTCGTCACAGAAGCCGCAGGACGTGACAATCGACGTCAAAAAGCGAATGCGACCAGCCCTAAAGCCCGTCTCCTCATGCAGCTCGCGCTTGGC
>JAXIZX010000025.1:0-1742 GCA_036303765.1 Collinsella sp.
CCGATGATGACCGTGGCGATGAGGTTCGACAGCTGCTCCAAGATGCTCGTGGCGGCCACGGGGAAGGCGAACAGGGGAATATTGCGCCACAGCGAGCCGGTGGTCATGTCAATGTGCTTAGATACGGTGTCAGCCATACGCTCTCAATCTCTAATATGCTCTTTCGTGCTTATTTGCGCAGATGATGATACTCCTAATCGACTAGTCATTGGGGACGTTCTTAAACGACTAGTCCTTCAAGAACGTCCCCAATGACTAGGTGGGGAAGGCGTGCGACAATGGTGGGCGTTGTGTTGTTCGCGCTAAGGAGTTGCCATGTTGTTGTGTCCCGTTTGCCATGAGCCACTGGCGGATAACGAGCGCGGTGCTGCATGCGCGGGCGGACACCGGTTTGACCGTGCGCGCGAGGGCTATCTGTACCTACTGCGCTCGTCCAAGAGCGGCGACTCTATGGGCGATCCCAAGTCACAGGCGCGCAGCCGTCGTGACTTTTTGAACCGCGGTTACTATGCGCCGTTGTGCGATGCGATGGTCGAACTGGTGCGCAAACAGGCGTCTGGGCGCGCCGCGTCTACGAATGGCTCCATGACGCTGCTCGATATTTGCTGCGGCGAGGGCTACTACACCAGTGCCATGGGCGCGGTGCCGGGCGTGGACGCTTACGGGTTCGATTTGGGCAAAGAGATGGTGCGCCTTGCCGCCAAGCGCGGCGATGCGACCTACTTCGTGGCCAACATGAAGGACATCCCCGTGGCTGATGGCGCCTTCGATATGGTGACCGAGCTCTTCGCTCCCTTTAACGAGCGCGAATTTGCCCGCGTGCTGGCGCCAGAGGGTTCACTCTATACCGTGGTACCGGGTGCTCGTCATCTCTTTGGGCTCAAAGAGGTGCTCTACGACACGCCGTACCTTAACGATGAGAAGCTGCCGAAGACCACCGAGCTCGAGTTGGTCGGAACGCAGCGGGTATCTGCGAATATTACGCTTCAGACCCAGGCCGACATCGAGGCGGTGTTCCAAATGACGCCGTACTACTACCGCACGCGCCCTGCCGATAAAGAGCGCCTGGCAAACTTGGATACCCTTCAAACCGACATCGACTTCATCATCGCCGAGTACCGCCACAGCTAACAACCTGCCAAAAAGGGACAGGTTTATTTTGGTAGGTTTTATCTGGGCAAACGTAAAGGGCCGACCGCGGAGATGCGCGATTGGCCCTTTTTAGTTGCTTGGCTGCAGAGGTTATGAGAAGCGAGCGCTTACAGGCGGTCCTTGTTCTCGGCCTTAACGGCGTGTGCCTGCTGAACAAAGAACAGGTCGTAGACCACGATGACAAAGGCGCCATAGTTGATGGCGTCACCGCCAAACGCGGGAAGCGTGAGCACCGCTTGGGCAAGCGTGGCGACCGCGGCAACAATACCGAGCTTAAACGCGCCGTCCACATGCGAAGGCTTGTTGGCGCCCTTGACACCGGCGACGCCTGCAGCAAGGTCGACGAGACCCTTGGCGATAAGCACGACCGCTGCGAGCGTGGCGTACGAACCGTACGTGGAATCGAGACCGCCCGTGGCGATACCGACGCCGGCGGTGACGAGGCTGGCGATGCCCAAAACAAAGTAGATGAGAGCAAGGATTTTGAGAGTCTTGCGAGTGAAGCTCATGGCTGGTCCTTTCGATACGAGTACGCCAACTTGGCGCACCCAATGTACTGCACATATGGTGAAGCACATTGTAGTTCAACG
>JAXIZX010000026.1:0-1624 GCA_036303765.1 Collinsella sp.
GGCATGGGAGCCTCCCAAGCTCGTTGCGGCGCGGCTGCGCCTATGGCACTTCGACATCATTGTCGCAGCCCCGACCCGCGGTCACGAGCGGGGGCTCCTATCTTTTTAGTGCCCTCGGATTGGGTCATAGTGTCTGTCGTTGACAAAGCATCGGCGTTCCCTTGGCTGTTGGAGATGATCCCGTAGTCGTTGGGGACGTTCTTAAATGACTAGTCGTTTAATGCACCAGTTTCTGTCGAGTCGGTGCTTCTCGCGGGTTGCCCGTATAATGTTTTGCGTATGAACCGCAACCAAGGAGTTCCAGTTTATGGACCAGAGCCTTTTTAAATTCGACCTGATCGCCGAGGATCCGACGACGCATGCGCGTGCCGGCGTGCTGCACACCCCGCACGGCGACATCGAGACGCCGATCTTTATGCCCGTGGGCACCAAGGCAAACGTCAAGGGCATCCCCACCGAGACCGTCAAGCAGCTCGGTGCGCAGATCGTGCTCGCCAACACCTACCACCTGTCCATGCGTCCCGGCGAGGACACCATCGCCGAGCTGGGCGGACTGCATAAGTTTATGAACTGGCATGGCCCCATTCTTACCGACTCGGGCGGTTTCCAGGTCTTCAGCCACAACGACGCCGTCAAGCTCACCGACGAGGGCGTGCGCTTTATCGTCAACGATTACGACGGTCGCCACGTGTTCTGGACGCCCGAGGACAACATGGAAATCGCCATGAAGCTCGGCTCCGACATCTGCATGCAGCTCGACCAGTGCCCGGGCTATCCCGCCACGCGCGCTTACGTTGAGCGCGCCGTGGAGCTGTCGAGCATGTGGGCCGAGCGCTGTTATAAGGCGCATACCCGCGATGACCAGGCGCTCTTTGGCATCGTTCAGGGCGGCATGCACCTGGACCTGCGCCTGCGCTCGCTGCGTCATCTGGAGGAGTGCGGCGACTTCCCCGGTTACGGCATTGGCGGCTACTCGGTGGGCGAGGACCACGAGACCATGTTCGAGACCTTGGCACCGCTCGTAAGCGAGTACATGCCCAAGCACAAGCCGCGCTACCTGATGGGCGTCGGCAACCCCACCACCCTCGTGCGCGGTGTGGGTGTGGGCATTGACATGTTCGACTGCGTGCTGCCGACGCGCACCGGCCGCATGGGCACGGCGTTCTCCAGCGAGGGTCGCCTCAACTTCCGCAACGCGCGTTTTGCGCACGACGATGGTCCCATCGATCCCACCTGCACCTGTCCGGTGTGCACGGGCGGTTACAGCCGCGCGCTCATCCGTCACATGGTCACGCAGAAGGAGATGCTCGGCGGCATTTTGCTGTCGATGCACAACATCTACTACCTGCTCAACCTTATGCAGCGTGCTCGCCAGGCCATTATCGAGGGCCGTTACGGTGCGTTTGTGAGCGACTGGATGAATAGCCCTGCCGCGGTGGATTACTAAGGGCGACAGACACGCTTGCAGAGCGTGGGCAATGGCAAAGGCTGAGCGGCAACCGCTCGTCACATTTGCTGACACCGGCTGCGCGACCGCTGACCGATAGCTTGCAAGCACTTGATGCATCGTGGGTACCATACCGAATAGTTGATGTTCGGGCGGGTGTTTGGCGCATGGCGTCGA
>JAXIZX010000027.1:0-1788 GCA_036303765.1 Collinsella sp.
GGCATGGGAAGCCTCCTCCCCGCAGGTGCGGTAAGGGCTACCGCACGGGCCGATACTCAAAGCCCATTGTGGCACCCCGAGCCCGCGGAAAGAAGCTGCGCCGCGGGGGAGGCGGCCCCAATGGCTTTCTCATATCGTCTTGTCTGCGATAAATCTCATTTTGGTTTTGTGTGCTGTGCGAAAGATTGGGTAGTATAGCTATTCAATGCGGCAACCCTGCCGCGTGTTAACCGCTACGTACCGGAGGTGTTCCATGGTTCGTGTCGACATAGAGACCATCGTCATGGCCGCCGGTCCCGTGCCATCGCTTATCGTGCTTCGCGAGCGCTGCAGCAAATCGGACTCGCCCGCGCCGTTGCGTTCCCTTTCCATTCAGACTGGTTCGTTTGAGGCTGCTGCCATTAGCCGTGGCATCGATAGCGGCCGCGCCGAGCGCCCGATTACCCATGACCTGCTGCTCGATACTGTTAGCGCCCTGGGCGCCAAGCTCGAGCGCATCGAGATCGTTCGCGCCGAGCCGCCGGTGTTCTACGCGACGATCGTCGTACTGGCCGATGGTGACGAGCGCAAGATCGACGCCCGTCCCAGTGATGCCATTGCCCTTGCCGTGCGCAGCAATGCCCCCATGTTTGTGGAAGACGACATCATGAATCGCCTGGGCACTGTTTCTACCCATGCCGAGGAAGTCGACGACGAGCAAGAGTTCGAGAAGTTCGACGAGTTCGTCCATACGCTTTCCCCCGATGATTTCTAAATGCGGGGCGGCCAGGTTGCGGAGCGTTCGCTGATGGCCGGCGGCATGTCTGCCGAGGCGGCGGCTATCGCGCGTGAAGCCCAGATGCGCTCGGAGGCATCCGAGGCGGCTCGCATTGCCTATGTGACGCAGGCCCGCACGCTTCGTGAACGCCGCGGCTCGTTTATCAAGATGGTTGTCATCTCCGTCCTTGTCGCGGCAATCTGCTCGCGCCTTCGTGGTACAGTTGGTGCGCTTGGGTTTTCGATCTCTACGGGCCTGGTGATCTGGGGTGTGGTCGACGCGGTAATGCTGACTAGTCAGATCAAGGTGCTCGACAAGCGCGCGATGGATATGATGCGCGCCCGTGACGCTGCCGCTAAGATCGCCGCCGAGGCACAGGAACTGTAACGACGCCGGACTCGATGGGAAGGTCTAAAGATGGCACAGGATATGCAGGACGCCGGTAACGTCTCCGCCGAGCTCGACGCCATGGTGTGCGATCTGATCGGCGCCTTCTTGGACGACCTGGCCGCGGGCGAGAACCCGGGCGTGGTCGTGGCAATCGAGGACGCTGCTTCCAACCGATATCTGGCGGCGCTCGACGAGGACGGCGAAGAGGCGTGCCTGGAGGCGGCCACCAACTTTATCTCCGAGCACAAGATGGGCCTTAAGGACGAGGGTCTGGGCCGCATCGCCCGTTACGCCATCGGCTACACCGGTTGTGTCGAGATCGATGGCGGCTACCATGACGCCCTGCTCGTGAGCTTCTTCGAAACCACGCTCGAGAGCGGTTTTTCGGCATATGTGCTGTATGAGGGCATGGGTGCCGGCGATGGTTTTATGTGGAGCGACCCTGAACCTGCAGGTGAGGAAACCCCTCTTATCTAAAATCGCTAAAATAAACGAGTTTTCGGTAAAAGGCTCAATATTCCCGCTGAGCGTTGCATTGCTGGGCGGGTCGCATACGCGTGCCGTTTGTATATGGATAGAAGATAGGGGAACTACATGCGCGTAGACAATCTGAGGAACATCGCCATCATCGCCCACGTCGA
>JAXIZX010000028.1:0-1730 GCA_036303765.1 Collinsella sp.
AGCCGGTGCAGCCGTAGGTTCCGTAGGGGGCGTGCGTCCCCAGCACGTGGAAGATGGCGGCGGCCATGTCGCGCGTGAAGGTCAGGCGGCCCAGCTGGTCGTCAACGACGGTGACCTGCTCCAGGGCGTCGTCCGCGGAGGCGCAGCGGTCAGAGAGCATGCGCATGGTCTTGACGAAGTTGTGCCCCTCGCCGATGACCCAGGAGCTGCGCATGATGTAGTGGCGCGGGCAGCCGGCCACGGCGATGTCGCCGGCGGCCTTGGTCTGGCCGTAGACGGACAGCGGGCTGAGGGGCTCGTCCTCGTCATGGACCTCGGCGGTGCCGTCGAAGACGTAGTCGGAGGACACGTGGACGAGGGTGATCCCGTGCTCGGCGCAGGTGCGGGCGAGGAGGGCGGGGCCGGTCGCGTTGGCCTTCCAGGCGGTCGCGCGGCCCTCGGCGGTCTCCGCCCTATCCACGGCGGTGTAGGCGCCGCAGTTGATCACGGTGCCGTAGAGCGACCAGTCGTACTGTGTGTAGGCGTCCGGGTCTGACATATCGAAGGTGTCGATGTCGCAGAAGTCGAAGTCCTTGGCGACGCCGCGCTCCTCCGCCAGCCTGCGCACAGCATGGCCCAGCTGGCCGTTGCAGCCGGTGACGAGCGTCCTCTTGGGCGCCATTGGGACGACGTCCCTGAGCATCGGGTGGTTGAGGTCGGCCTCGGAGACGGTGGCCTCATCGAGCGGGATCGGCCACTCGATGGCGAGCTCGGGGTCGGCGAGGTTCACGAAGGTGTAGGTCCTCTTGAGCTCGAGGGACCAGTGGGCGTCCACCAGGTAGGTGTAGGCGGTGCCGTCCTCCAGGGCCTGGAAGGAGTTGCCCACGCCGCGCGGGACGTAGATGGCCCTGGACGGGTCGAGCGTGCAGGTGTAGACCCTGCCGTAGGTGGCGCTGCCCTCGCGCAGGTCCACCCAGGCGCCGAAGACCGAGCCGCGGGCCACGGAGATGAACTTGTCCCAGGGCTCGGCGTGGATGCCGCGGGTGACGCCGCGGCTGTCGTTGTAGGAGACGTTGTTCTGGACGACCCTGAGGTCCGGGATGCCCAGGGCGCACATCTTGGCGCGCTGCCAGTTCTCCTTGAACCAGCCGCGCGAGTCGCCGTGGACGGCGAGGTCGACGACCTTGAGGCCCACGATGCCGGTCTCGGCGACGGCGAGGTCCTTCTCGAATGCGATGTCTGCCATGTCTCTCTCCCCTCCTACTGGCCCTGTGCGCGGTAACGGGCCTCGGTGGCCTCCTTGGCCGGGCGCCACCAAGACTCGTTGGCCACGTACCAGTCGATGGTGGCCTTCAGGCCCTCGGCGAAGTCGGTGTGGGCCGGCCTCCAGCCCAGCTCGCGCTGGAGCTTGGTCGAGTCGATGGCGTAGCGGCGGTCGTGGCCGGGGCGGTCGGCGACCCAGTCGAAGTCCTCGGGGTCGCGGCCCATGGCCTCCAGGATCATGCGCAGGACGGTGATGTTGTTCTTCTCCCCATTGGCGCCGATGAGGTAGGTCTCCCCCATGCGGCCCTTGGTGAGGATGTCCCACACCGCGGAGCTGTGGTCCTCGGTGTGGATCCAGTCGCGGACGTTCTCGCCGCGGCCGTAGAGCTTGGGGCGCACGCCGTCGACGATGTTCGTGATCTGCCTGGGGATGAACTTCTCCACGTGCTGGTAGGGGCCGTAGTTGTTGGAGCAGTTGGAGATCGTGG
>JAXIZX010000029.1:0-2701 GCA_036303765.1 Collinsella sp.
GATCGGGGTCGGAGCAGACGAAGATCTTCTTGTAGCCGCGACGCTGGAGCTCGCCGGGGATCTCCTTGATGGCGCCGGAACCATGATAAGAGATGGTATTGAGAACGAAACGATTAGCCATTGAAAGCCTCCCATCGTGTGCGGGGCACCCATTACGCCCCACGCTATGAGTCCCATCCTAACGCTTTTGAAACAAAAAACGCGTGAGAACGTCAAATTTGTTAAAGCGTTTCAACAGATGATGAAAAATATTGCGGCAAAGGGACAGCCCCTTTGCCGCATTCGGTTACTTTCGACAGCCCTCTTTCCAAGCCTCGGCCGCAGCCTTCCAGCGTAAGCGCAAGTCGCGCTCGCGGTCGATGAACATGATGGCAAACGCGACAAACAGCAGCAAGCTCGCCACGACGATGGCGTGCAGGCCCATGCGCTCAATACACCAGTTGCCCAGCACGGCGCCAAACACAAAGGTAAAGATCACGCCAAAGTACAGCAGGCCGTTTTCCAAAAAGCCGCGCCTGTGGGTGATGATGTAATCGTCCACGTTTTGCAGCGCGTTGCGCAGGTTGCCAATGCACATGGTCGTAGCAATGCCGTGACCGTGGATCTTGCGGAAGCTCTCGACCTGCATGCCGCAGGCAAACGAAGTGAGGCAGTTGGCGAGCAAGTTGTAACCGCCACCGGGGATAAAGCTCACGCCCAGCAAGATGACGGCTTCAAAGAACACCGTTACCTGGCGCCAGTGAATCACGCTGCCAAACCGTTCATGTACCAGGTCGGCAAGCATAATGCCCACGGCAAACGACACCACAGGGAAGAAGTAGCGCCCCGCAAGTGCCCAATTGCCCTCCGAGATGCTCACGCCCACCAGCAAGATGTTGCCCGTCTGCGCGTTAGCGAAAACATGGTCGCGCCCAATGTACGAATAAACGTCCATAAAGCCGCCGGCGAGCGCCAGGATAATGCCCAATTCGATGGACTCCGATATCTGTTTGGCACGCTGCATCGTCGTGCATCCTCCTTGTTGACGACCCTCTCGTGCGTTGGCGGAAACATAACCGCCGTTCATACTGTAACCCATTGACAACATGGCGTGCGCGCGAGACGGGTTCTCCAACGCGCAGATACACAGTCTGGAAACAAACAGCGGGCGCGGCGCCGACACCCGCACCGACACGCCGATCCGCCAGCCCATGTACTCCACCAGTCTTTTTAGCGCCGTCCCAAAAAGACTGGTTACAATTACGTGCAGCATACTAACAACGGGAGGAATCGTGGCAAAAAAGCCCCAGGACGCTCAGCACAACCAGCACGGCAAGCATGCCCAGCGCGGCCAGCAGCAAAAGCGCGGTGGCAAGGCCCAGAGCGGCCACGCCACTCATACCCCGGCAGCGCCCGCCCGTCCCTGGCGCCCGGGCCGCGATAAGTTCCTCCCCGTCAGCCGCGCCGACATGGATGCGCGCGGCTGGGACCAGTGCGACTTCGTCTATATCTGCGGTGATGCCTACGTGGACCATCCGAGCTTTGGCATGGCTATCATCAGCCGCGTACTCGACGCGCACGGTTACAAAGTGGGCATCATCTGCCAGCCCGACTGGACCGACCCCGCCAGCATCACTGCGCTCGGCGAGCCGCGCCTGGGCTTTTTGGTCAGTGCCGGCAACATGGACTCCATGGTCAACCACTATTCGGTGACCAAGCACCGCCGCCACACCGACGCCTATACCCCCGGCGGCGAGGAAGGTCACCGCCCCAACCGTGCCGTCACGGTCTACGGCAATCTCATCCGTCAGACGTTCAAGGACGCCCCCATCATCATCGGCGGCATCGAGGCAAGCCTGCGCCGACTGGCCCACTACGACTACTGGCAGGATAAGCTCAAGCGCTCGGTGCTGCTCGACTCGGGCGCCGACATCCTCATCTACGGCATGGGCGAGCACGCGATTGTCGAGATTGCCGACGCGCTCGACGCGGGGCTGCCCATCGATCAGATCACCTATATCAACGGCACCGTCTACCGCACAGGCTCGCTCGACGAGGTCTACGACTACGACCTGCTACCCAGCTGGGACGACCTTGCTGCCGACAAGCTCAACTACGCACGCAGCTTTAACGTGCAACAGCAGAATATGGACCCCATCACCGGACATCGCCTGGTAGAGCCCTATCCCAACAGCGTCTATGTGGTGCAGAACCCGCCGTCGGCGACGTTGACGACCGATGAGATGGACGAGGTGGCCGAGCTCCCCTACGCACGCGATTGGCATCCCGACTACGATGCCGCGGGCGGCGTGCCGGCCTTTGCCGAGATCAAGTTTTCAATCAGCTCCAACCGCGGGTGCTTTGGTGAATGCTCGTTTTGCGCCCTCACCTTCCACCAAGGTCGCGTGTTGCAGATGCGCAGCCACGACTCGATCATGCGCGAGGCAGAGCTGCTCACGCGCGATCCCGAGTTTAAGGGCTACATCAACGACGTAGGCGGACCGACGGCCAACTTTAGCCGTCCCGCCTGCGACAAGCAGCTCAAGCACGGCGTGTGCAAGAACAAGCGCTGCCTATGGCCGAGCGTGTGCAAGAACATGGTGGTCGACGAGAGCGGCTACACGAAGCTGCTGCGCGACCTACGCCAGCTGCCGGGCGTCAAGAAGGTCTTCGTCCGCAGCGGCATCCGTTTTGACTACACTATTGCCGATGCCTCGGAAGA
>JAXIZX010000030.1:0-14511 GCA_036303765.1 Collinsella sp.
CAGGACTGGGACGTCATGATCGCCCAGGGCGATATCACCCGCTGCGTGGGCGATGCCATCGTGCTGGTGGTTGCCGAGGACGAGGCGACGCTCGAGAAGGCCAAGAAGCTCGTCAAGGTTGATTACGAGCCTCTGGAACCCGTGCGCAACATCGCCGAGGCCAGGGCTGCCGACGCTCCGCGCCTGCACGACAGCTTCTTTGCCTTTGGCAACACGGTGGAGCTCAAGGACAACGTATGCCAGAGCCGTCACGTGACGCGTGGCGACGCCGCCAAGGCGCTGGCGGAGAGCGCGTTCACCGTGACGCAGCGCTTTACTACGCCCTTTACCGAGCATGCTTTCTTGGAGCCCGAGTGCGCCGTCGCCTTCCCGTACAAGAACGGCGTCAAGGTGCAGTCGACCGACCAGGGCGCCTACGACACGCGTAAAGAGTGCGCCCACATGTTTGGCTGGGATAGCGAGCCCGAGCGCGTGGTCGTCGAGACCATGCTCGTGGGCGGCGGCTTTGGCGGCAAGGAGGACGTGTCCATCCAGCACCTGGCCGCGCTCGCTGCCTATAAGTTCCAGCGTCCTGTGAAGTGCAAGCTCACGCGCGCCGAGTCGCTCGCGTTCCATCCCAAGCGCCACGCCATGGACGGCACCTTTACGCTGGGTTGCGACGCCGAGGGCAACTTTACCGGCCTGGATTGCGAGATTAATTTTGATACCGGAGCCTACGCGTCGCTGTGCGGTCCGGTGCTCGAACGCGCCTGTACGCATGCCGTCGGCCCCTACAAGTACCAGAACACCGACATCCGCGGCTTTGGCTACTACACCAATAACCCGCCCGCCGGTGCGTACCGCGGCTTTGGCGTTTGCCAGTCCGAGTTTGCGCTTGAGAGCCTGATCGACCTGCTGGCAGAGAAGGTTGGCCTGGATCCGTGGGAGATTCGCTACCGTAATGCGATCGAGCCGGGCGAGGTTCTGCCCAACGGCCAGATTGCCGACTGCTCCACGGCGCTGAAGGAGACGCTGCTCGAGGTCAAGGCTGCCTACTACGCGCATCCCGGACACGCCGGTATCGCCTGCGCCATGAAGAACGCCGGCGTGGGCGTGGGCCTGCCCGATGCCGGCCGCTGCAAGATTCGCATCGAGGATGGCCGCGCCGTGGTCTACGCCGCCACGTCCGACATCGGCCAGGGCTGCAACACCGTCTTTTTGCAAGACGTTGCCGAGGCCTGCGGTCTGCCGCTGAGCTGCATCGCCAACGGCGAGTGTTCCACCGAGAACGCTCCCGACTCCGGCACCACGTCTGGCTCGCGTCAGACGGTCGTGACCGGCGAGGCCGTACGCGGTGCCGCCTTCCTGCTGCGCGATGCCATGGTTGGCATCGAGGCCGGCAAGCCCGCACCCGATGCTCCCGTGAGCGCGCATGGTGACGGTGTCAAGATTGAGTACGACGACGGTCGCGCATATCAGCTGCGCGCGCAGGAACTCGTCGCCGGCCAGGGCATGCATCCCCAGGATCCCGCGACCGCCATCAAGGCGCTCGAGGGATGCGAGTTTGGCTACGTGTATCTGGAGCCGACCGACAAGCTGGGCGCCGACGTTCCCAATCCCAAGAGCCACATCTGCTACGGTTTTGCCACGCATGTGGTCATTCTGGATGATGACGGCCGCGTGAGCGAGGTCTATGCCGCGCACGATTCCGGCAAGGTGGTCAATCCCATCTCCATCCAGGGTCAGATCGAAGGCGGCGTGCTCATGGGTATGGGCTATGCGCTTACCGAGGACTGGCCGCTCAAGGACTGCGTGCCCCAGGCAAGGTACGGTACGCTCGGGTTGTTCCGTGCGCCCGAGATTCCGGATATCCACGCCATTTACGTGGAGAAGGACGAGCTGCTGCCCGTGGCATACGGCGGCAAGGGCATCGGCGAGATCGCAACGATCCCCACGGCGCCCGCCGTGCAGAACGCCTACCGCGCGTTTGACGGCAAGCTGCGTCCAGATCTGCCCATGGTGGATACGCCGTACAGCCGCGCCCGTCACCGCGGGTAGGGTAGGACGCGCACGGCCATTGCTGACGGGCTGTTCGCGCTCAGCATCAACTACATACGCTGCACCTTTGGCCCCAGCTCCATCGCGAGCCGGGGCCTTTTGTTATGCCGCGCCTGCTGCTAGTGGAAAGCGCATCCCATTTCTTGGCTTCGGAATGGGATGCGCTTTCCGGATCGGCCCTCAAGCGGAAACTGCGTCCCGGAATTTCGCTTCAGAGTGGGATGCCGTTTCCGGCTGAACCCTCAGGCGGAAAGTACATCCCAGAATTGACGCGCTCAGAGTGGGACACGGTTTCCGGATAGAACCTCAGCGGAAACTGCGTCCCAGTTTGAGCGTCTATTCCGGGATGCAGTTTCCGCTGAAGGACTCAACCGGAAAGCCTGTCCCGTTCCGAGACCGGATTCCGGGATGCACTTTCCGGTAGGCCCGCCATCCGGAAAGTGCATCCCGTTTTGAGCGTCCAGACTGGGACGCGCTTTCCGTTGGCGTGGCCGTTGGGAAAACGCGGCCCAGATAGGGGGGGGGATGCGATCCGGCGATGCGCGGCCTAGCAGCTCCTACAGCTCCACTTCGTTGAGCCACGTCGGCAGCGCGGTCTGCCGGATGCCTGCCGTCTGCAGCTTTTTGGCGAGCATTCCTGCCGAGCGGATTTCGCTCATGGTAAAGCGCAGCAGAGGGTGACCGTAGAGCGATAGGTGCGCCTCGCGCTGTCGTTCGGCAACGAGCGCCTCGGCGGTGGTGCGCCCGGCTAGCATGGCCTGGTCGGTATATTTGACAAGCCCGTCGAGTTCGCCCAGCGTGAGTTCCCGCGCCTGGCGCTCCCAGGCAAAGTCCGTTCGTATGGGCTTGGCCGAATCGAAGGGGTCCGTCAGCTCGTATTGAAGCCAGTCGGGCGCAAAACCGGTCTCGATCATGACGGCTCGGGCGACCGATTCCCCACCGCTCTCGGCGCGGACGTCGGCATATCGAAGCGTTGTGAGGGCCGTACGAATCGCGCGACCATTGCGGGCGGTCGCTCGTTGCTCGACGGCCTCCATCAACTGCTCTCGCGTAAGGCCGAGCTTTGAGATCGCCGAATCGGCAATGGGCATGCCGTCGGCAAAACCAGTTTGCAGCAGGCAATCTGTGACCGTTCGGATGGGCGGCGTTACCGATATGCCGGCTCTGCGTATTGCTCCGGCCGGCTCAATCTGGTGCCGCTGAATATGCGCGCCCGGGCGAGCCGACGGCTTTGTCGAGCTGCAGGCATGCACGACATTCAGGTGTCGCCACGAGACCTCGAGCCCCAGCAGACAGGCGGCCGAAAACGAGCAGAACGTCCAATCGGGGTGGATGATCGCAAGGGCGCGGAGGATTTCGCAATGGCGTTGCGCTCGGTTGAGTTCATCCCAGCGCGTTTTTCGCGCAAACAACCCCGGCATGGGCGAGACAACCGTGCCGCCGGTGCGCCGAAGGAGCGCTTTTCGGATCGCCGTGCTCGGGGGAATAAGGCATCGTCCCTCCTGCTCGGCTTGGTTCAACAGCTGGTCGATGATTTGGTCGTTGCAATGCGCCATGGGCTACCGCCTCCTTTTTGGGGCGGCAAAAACGTATCAGCCGGAACTTGCCGCCCAACTGACCAAAAGCTGACCAAAATCTAACCATGCAGGTAGATGGCCTGTTTTCGGCGACATTTTTACATCCGAATCGGTGGGCGGTAATCGGCACCCGTGAATGGTAGCTAGTTATGAAGCCTTGGTAAGTTTCGGGACGTGTACTTTTTCGAAAAAGAGCATTCTATCTGCTGTTTTGTGTTTCTGGATCGCATATTTGAAGGCATGTGATACGGGCGGCGGATCGTCGTCTGTGTCGGCGGAAACTGTGACCCGGAATTGCCGCTCGGAATGGGATGCGCTTTCCGGATCAGCCCTCAACCGGAAACTGCGTCCCAGATTTCGGCCCCAGAGTGGGATCCGCTTTCCGGATCGGGCCTCAAGCGGAAACTGCATCCCAGAATGAGCTCTCGGAGTGGGATGAACTTTCCCAGCGGTGCTTCTACCGGAAACTGCGTCCCGGATTCGACGCTCAGAATGGGATGCATTTTCCGGCAGATGCTTCAGCGGAAAGTGCATCTCAGAATTCAGGCTCAGAGCGGGACGCGCTTTCCGGATGGCATGGGACTGCGGAAACTACGGCCCAGTTTTTGGCTCCAGAACGGGATACATTTTCCAGAACGGTCCACGTGCGGTGGTGTATCGCCCCTTTTCGTACGCCGCTTGGCGAATTATGTTATAGCTATCTATATTATAGAAAAGTATAATATAGATAGCTATAACATAGAGGATAGAAGGCGCGCGCATGTTTATCGGCAGAACAACGGAAATGGCCGAGCTCAATCGGCTCTACAGTTCGGATTCATTCGAAATGCCCGTAATCTACGGGCGCCGTCGCGTGGGCAAGACGCGCCTTATCACGGAGTTTATTCAGGGCAAGCACGCCATTTACTTTCAGGCGCGCCGCACCAATGCGGAGGCGAACTTGCAGTACTTGAGCCAAGCGATGCTTGCCAGTCAGACGGGCGCGGCAAGTGTGGCGTTTAGAAGCTTTGACGAGGCGTTCGATGCACTTGCCGCCATGTCGCGCGACAGCCGTTTGGTCGTTGTAATCGACGAGTATCCTTACCTGGCTCAGTCGTGCCCCGAGGTCAGCTCTTTGCTGCAGGAAAAAATCGACCATTTGTACAAAGAAACCAAGCTCATGCTTATCCTGTGCGGGTCATCGCTTTCATTTATGGAAGAGCAAGTGCTAGGCTACGAGAGTCCGCTCTACGGCAGGCGAACGGCGCAGTTTAAAATCATGCCGCTCGACTTTTTGACGACGCTTGGCCTGTGGCACAGGATGGATTACGAGGATGCAGCAGTTTGCTACGGCATGACGGGCGGTATTCCCGCGTATGTTGAAAAAGTTGACCCGTCGGTATCGCTCAAAGATAACATCAAGCGTTTGTTCCTCAATCCTTCGGGCTATCTCTTCGAAGAGCCGAGTAACTTGCTGCTGCAGGAGTGCCGCAACCCCGAGCAATACGATGCCATTGTGCAGGCGATCGCCCAAGGCCGCTCGAAGCTCTCGGAGATTGCCGGCGCCGCGGGGATTCCTGCGAGTAACGTTAAAATGTACGTTGATAAGCTGATATCGCTCGGCATCGTCGAGCGCGAGTTGCCGCTCAACGAGACGAGCAACAAACGGGCCGTGTATCAACTGTGCGATCAGATGTTTAGGTTCTGGTACCGGTTTGTGCCGCAGAACATCGGGCTCATTCAAAACAGCATGGCCGAGATGGCATACGCGCGCATCGAGCCGCATCTGTCCGACTATATGGGCGTGGTATTTGAGCTCATTTGCAAGCAGTACGTGTACGAACTTGCGCGCGCGGGCCAGCTCGATGTGATTCCGGCGACGGTGGGCCGTTGGTGGGGAACGGACAATCGGACGCGTACGCAGGAAGAGATCGATTTGATTGTCGACGACGGAGAAGGCGCGGCACTCTTTGCGGAGTGCAAATGGCGTAACGAACCGGTAGGCGGGGATGTTCTGGAAAAGCTCGTGTACCGAAGCGAGCTCTTTAGGCGGCAGCATAAAAGCTACGTGATCTTCTCGAAGGGTGGCTTTACGCAAGGATGTCAGGAAGCCGCGGCGAGCAGGGGAGATACCAAGCTGATTTCGTTTGCCGAGATGTGCGAGCGGAGATAACCAAGCGCTCTGATGTGATGCTCGGAATGGGATGCGCTTTCCCTTTGCGGCCTTTGGCGGAAAGCGCGTCCCAGATTATGGCTTCAGAGTGGGATGGCCTTTCCGGATTGGCCCCTCGCGGAAACTGCGTCCCGGTATCGAGCCTCAGAATGGGACGCGCTTTCCGGATCGCCCTTCAAGCGGAAACCGCATCCAGATTTCGGCTCCAAACCGGGATGCGCTTTCTCGGCGGCGTCTCTGGCGGAAATTGCACCCCGAAATGAGCGCTCAGAGTGGAATATGCTTTCCTAACGAAGCCGCATGCGGAAACTGCGTCCCGGATTCGATGCTCAGGACGGGATGCCGTTTCCGATAGAGGCATGGGGTGGAAAGCCTCCCATTTCTAATGTTTAAGGAATGGGAGGCAGCTCATCGCGAGTTGGGCCTTTTGTTTGGAGCGGAGGCAGCATCCCGGAATTCGGGCAATCCGGTGATCAGGGGTTGAGCGAGCGTCGCGCTAAGGATGCCAAGCGTAAAACCTTCAATGAAAATGGCGTAAAAACTACATCGGTCATGGCGTAAAAACTACATTGAAAGTAGCGTGAAAACAGCATTGAGAATGGCGTAATTTCACATATCGCATGATCGCCCGAGCTTGCACACGGCCTTTTGCGAGCTCTTGCCATGAACGAGAGCCAGGCTGTCACGTACAAGACGCTCGTAAAGGACGCCTCGTACGGTGAGGCGGGCCCCGACGAGAGGACCATCGCTGCGTACTTGGACCTCTTCAACAGGCTCAAGCTGACCGAGGACCTGTGCGGATGGGAGCCGCCCATGCGCTCGAAGGCCCGCGTTCGCGTGCGCCCCAAGCGCTACTTCTGTGACCTGTCACTTGCGGCGGCGTTGCTGGGGGCTACCCCTGAGCGGCTGCTTGGCGATATGCAAACGCTGGGGATGCTCTTTGAGAATCTCGTCCTGCGCGACATGCGCGTGTTCCTTTCCACCTACGGCGGTGTCGACAACAGTGTCCATTATTTCCGAGATGAGAAGGGCCTTGAGGTCGATCTGATCGTTGAGCACGACGGGCGCTGGGGAGCCATCGAGGTCAAGCTGAGTGATGCGAAAGCAGACGATGGAGCGAGAAATCTCAAGGCGCTGGAGAGGAAAGTGCTCTCCAATCCTGCCGCCCAGAATGCCGCGCCGGCGTTTTTGGCGGTCGTGGTGGGCAAGGGGAGCATCGCCTACACGCGCGACGACGGCGTGGCGGTGATCCCCATGGCGGCACTTGGGGCGTAGTGGTTTTGCGGGCGTGCCGTGCTTCCTTTACCGAAAATCCATTTGGTAAACCTGGCAGCCGTGGGTAGAATAAGGTCGACGGCAGCCCAAGGGTGATAGCTGGGCAGCGCCGTTACTTCGATTAAGGGGTCAATGCCTTAGTGGCGTCGACCCCTCTTTTTCTGCTTCGTACGCTGCTTGAGTGCCTCGGTAAGCCCGATAAGCGCCGTGAGGAGCGAGACCAAAGCGGTCAGGAGCTTCACGAAATCAGTCAGATCGGTCATGGGCATCACCTCCCGTCGCATGGAGGGCGCTGCCCGGCACAAGGAACTGCCGTCAACAATAACCAGTCTATCAAACTGCAGCCATAAATACGAATATATGTTCGATTGTAATGGCGCAACGGGCTGATGCTCTTTTGGGACTACCCAAACAGCGTGCAAGCAACGCGCATGGCATTGCGCCCCGCTTTCATGTCCGCACGGGCGCCTATCCTTACGGCAATGTAGCCGCTTATGTAACAGGCGGCAGGCAACGGAGAAAGGCCCTAACCGTGTCAGCTGAAAAGACGCCGTGTATCTCGGCTATCGATACGACGAACTTTGCGCGCCAGATTGTGCTGGACTTTGAGTTTGCGCCGGTGCCAAAGCAACGCCAGCGCCGTGGACTGCGCAACGAGATTATCGAGGTCGGCGCCGTCAAGCTCGATTACCACGGCAACGTTATGGGCGAGTTCTCGCAGTTTGTGCAGACGGAATTTACCGAAGGCGTTGCGTTTCCCGTTCGCGAGCTTACGGGGATATCGGCTGTGGACACCGCGATGGCCGATCCGCTCTACGTGGTGATCAAAAGGCTCAGCGATTGGATCGGTCGCTACTCCGCCCAGGTGGTTTGCTGGAGCGGGACGGACCGTCGACAGCTTTCGACCGAGTGCCAGGCAAAGCGCATCGACCTTTCCGCATTTCCTGCGGACTGGGCCGACCTGCAGGCGTTTTACACCTCGATCATGGACGTTGGCAGCCACGGGCGTGTCTCGTTAGGCGACGCGGCAACGTGGTTTGGCATCGAGTTCGACGAGTCGACGGGACACGCTCACAGCGCCCTTGCCGATGCGCGCGTGACCGCCAAGCTGCTCAAACAGATGATGGACGGGGACTACCGTGTGAGCCCGTGCGCCCAGGAGATCCGCCAACGATGGGGGATAGGCGAGCGAGCCCAGACGCGCCTCTCCAGCAAGTGCCCCGAGCTGAGCGATCTGCTGCTGAAGCTGAAGGCGGAGGGGAGGTAGGCCTTTTGAGAAAGGCATTCGGTTTGGCATGGCGGGATTGTAAGCGCGACTTCGCCCTGCTGTTTGAATCGAAGCGTCAACCAGTATGACGAGCTGTCTGGTCTGTCTGCCTACATCCTCGCAATCCCGCGGGCCGCACTCAGCAGCTTGTACTCCCTCTGGCTCCACTGGTGCAGCTCGGCCGCGCGTACGGCCTCGCGACACAGATCCAGGAACACCTCGGCTCCCTCGCAGAAACACTCGCGGGCAAAGGCGCCGGATCCGTCCGCAACGCACGTGCCATCGGCAAACAGCTTCCAGCTGGACGGCTCACGCGAGTCGTCTCCGAGCAGCTTGATCTGCAACACATGTGGGTTGCCAGCAGCGCAGAGCTCTTCCTCGAGCTTCTGTACCGTAAAGCGCATCTGGTGGGAGAGACTGCTCTTGACCATGGCCGAGGCGTAGCCATTTGGCTTATCCAGAAGATGCATGTGATTCGGTTTGACGACCAGATTGTGGAAGTTGCGCTCACTGCGCACAGAGAAATTGTCCATACGGACTCCTTTCATCGATGTTGGCAGGGCCACCGTGCCTCTTGGCCGGTTGGCGTCGGGATCGTGGAGCCAACTCTCTACCCCGACTCTGGATAAAACGCGCCCGCTCCTTTGCGGGCACGATGGAGTCTATCAGCACGCGCGGACAGAAATCAAGCGCCGCCTGCGAAATGACGTGCAAGCGACGCTTGATTGCGCGGCGATTATTCGGCCAACATCCGGAAAAGTGTCGAAATCGGCCGTAAGAAAGTACGGAAAAGTGTCGAATCTGACGGTCTCAACATCCGGAAAAGTGTAACCGGATGACAAAACAGCACGTAGAAGCTGGTGTTGCATGTGGACGCTTCAGCCGTCCCTAACCCTCGCTACTCGTCGTCTCCGTCGTTAGGGTCGCCCTTGAGGGTGTTGATGTCCAGGTACTGGTTGTCGTCCTCTGCTTTCTGCGTTGCCGATTCGGACGCGGTGGGGCCGCGGAATAGCTGGAATCCCTCAAACGCGATCACGCCGAGCAGAGCGATGATGATGGCGATAAAGACAACCTTTGCCGCCTGCGAAAACTCCGAAAAGCGCGGCGGTTTTTCTTCGGTGTGGTAATCGGCAGCGCGCTTATCGTCGGTGCCGTGGGTATACGACGATGCCGAGGCTGCCTTTACGCTCGCTTGGTTGTAATCGGCAGCGGGCGCGGCAGCAAACGGGTCACGAGAATAGCCGCGCGACGCTTGGCCGTAATCCTCGGTTTCGATGCGGCTGGCGCGAGGCTGTTCGCTCGGGCGGTTGGCGTATGCTGCGGTGTTGTCGTATGCGGAGTCGCGTTCCTCGGCAGCCGCAAACAGGGGGTTTACCGGAATGTTGAGCGCCGACATGCCGCCCGAGGTCTCGTCCAGATCTGCCGCCGCCCAGGAATCAAAGGCAAACTGGCGGTTGGAAAGATCATCCAGATCCATGACGGGCGGCTCGAGCTCGGGCTCGGGAGCCGTGTATGCCGACTGCTGCGGGGCAGCGTGGCGAATCGTGCTGTTTGCCGTGGGGCACTGTGCCGCTGCAGCGAGAAACGCCGCCGTCTCGGACGGATCGCTAGCAGGACGGGGTGCAGGGGCGGCTTTACGCGTCGCCTGCACGATGGGATGGGTGGCAAAGTCGTCCGCGGGCACGGATGCCGGCGCGGGCGTGGCGGAAGGTGCGGGCTTTGCACTTGTCGGGCGAGCTCCGCCGCCCATGAGTTCCTCGGCGGTCCAGGGGCGGTCGCTCATCACGTCGTCGAGGCTCAACGCAAACAGATCGTCTTCGCCCTCGTCAAACGCGTGTTTCGCATGCCTGACGCCAGAAACGGTGCCTCCGCGGCCGTTGCGTGATGCGTTGCTCGACCCCATCTTGTTCCATCCTTTCGAAATGCTCACATTCATCGATTATATGGAACTTGCCTTGCGGCCGACTCTCGGATTCGTGCATTCCAGAACTCGCGCCCAAAAGGGGAGGGGTGCAGGCGCGCTGACTATTTGTCGCCGGCGGCAGCCTTTGCCTCGTTGAGGTAGCTATAGAAGCTGTACTTAGAGATGCCAAAGAACTCGCAGGCACGCTCGCTCGACTTGGAAATGAGGAAGGCGCCGCGACGGTCGAGGTAGCCAATGGCGCGGATGCGCTCATCTTTGGTCATGAGTGCCGCGGGCTTGCCCACAAACTGTTCGCACTCGCGCAGCAGGTCTTCGAGCAGGTCGCCGATGTTTTTGGTGATGGGCTCGGGCTCGGTGTATCCCTTGTCGCCCGTGCCGGTGAGCGCGTCGAGCGAGCGCTCAAAAGCCTTCATGAGCGTAATGTCAAAGTTAATGCCCAAAATGCCGACGGGCTTGCCCTCGTCGTTGCGGATAAAGATGGTCGAGGACTTGAGCAGCTTGCCATCGGCGGTTTTGGTGAGGTATGGCTCGCGGTCGTGCACGTCGGCGGTGCCCTCGTGCATGGACTCAAGCACAATATGGCTGGGGCCGTCACCCAGTTTGCGCCCGCTGACGTGGCCGTTTTCGATCACTACGATGGAGTGGTCCACGTCCTCGGTCTCCAAGTCGTGGACGACGACTTCGCAGTTGGGGCCAAATTGGAGCGCCAGGCCGTGTGCAAGGCGCTTATAAAACTCAATCTGTGCGGGGGTCATAGGTGCCTTCCTAAAAATTAGTTTGGGCTCACTTTGCCATAAACCCCACTTGTTCGCAAATAACGAAAGCGTCGCTGCGTTATGTAACCGTTCGTCGGCGAAAAGGTACCGATTACGGCAACAAACAATTTGTTAGGTTTTCCAATCAAAAAGTGTGATAGAACAGTGCTAACAAACTTTTTGTTTGGCATCCACATAAAAGTTCAGTCGCATGAATGGGAATGGGCTGAAACGCGTATGCGGGGGCCGGCAAGAGAGAACTTAAGGAGTTCACCGTATGGCCGATAAGATCCAGTGGGCGGGCAACACGATGCCCAAGAGCGATGACAAGCACTTGGGAATCATGAGCCTTGACCACGTGAAGAAGGCCCGTGCCTTCCACCAGTCGTTCCCCCAGTACACCGTCACTCCGCTTGCCCGCCTGGATGGCCAGGCCGCGCGCCTGGGCCTGTCCAACCTGTGCGTTAAGGACGAGAGCTATCGCTTTGGCCTCAACGCCTTTAAGGTTCTGGGCGGTTCGTTTGCCATGGCCAACTACATTGCCGACGAGACTGGCAAGGACGTTGCCGAGTGCACCTTCGATTACCTGACCTCCGATCAGCTTGCCAAGGACTTTGGCCAGGCTACCTTCTTTACCGCCACCGACGGCAACCATGGCCGCGGTGTGGCATGGGCTGCCAACAAGCTGGGCCAGAAGGCCGTCGTGCACATGCCCAAGGGTTCCACCAAGCCCCGCTTCGATAACATCGCTGCCGAGGGCGCCACGGTGACCATCGAAGAGGTCAACTACGACGAGTGCGTGCGCATGGCCGCCGCCGAGGCCGATGCCTGCGAGCGCGGCGTCATCGTTCAGGACACCGCCTGGGAGGGCTACGAGAAGATTCCGTCCTGGATCATGGAGGGCTACGGCACCATGGCTTCCGAGGCTGCCGAGCAGCTGCGTGAGATGGCCATCAACCGCCCGACGCACGTCTTTGTCCAGGCTGGCGTAGGCTCGCTCGCCGGCGCCGTGGTGGGCTACTTCACCAACCTGTATCCCGATAACCCGCCCACCTTTGTCGTGGTCGAGTGCGCGCCTGCCGCCTGTCTGTACAAGGGCGCTGCCGCCGGCGACGGCGATCCGCGCATCGTGGACGGCGACATGCCCTCCATCATGGCCGGTCTGTGCTGCGGCGAGCCCAACATTCTGGGCTGGGATATCCTGCGCAACCACGCCACCGCCTTCGTGTCCTGTCCCGACTGGGTCACCGCTCGCGGCATGCGCACCCTGGGCGCTCCCGAGAAGGGCGACCCGCGCGTCATTTCCGGCGAGTCCGGCGCTGTGACCACCGGCCTGGTCGAGACCCTCATGCTCGATCCCGAGTACGCCGAGCTCAAGGAGCTCATCGGCCTGGACAAGACGAGCTCCGTGCTCTGCTTCTCCACGGAAGGTGACACGGACCCGGATCAGTATCGCCGTATTGTTTGGGAAGGCGAATATCCCACTTGCTAATCGTTAGGGCGGAGAAAATAGGTATCGCTCCGCCACCTCACAGGTAGATTCCTTCGTATGAAAGGTTATGAACAATGGCTAAAGAACTCGATTTCGACGCTATCAAGGCTGCTGCTGAGTCTCACCGCGCCGACATGACTCGTTTCCTGCGCGCTATGATCTCCCATCCCTCTGAGTCCTGCGAGGAGGGTGAGGTTGTTGCCTGCATCAAGGCTGAGATGGAGAGCCTTGGCTATGACGAGGTCAAGGTCGACGGCCTGGGCAACGTCATGGGCTTTATGGGCGAGGGCGACAAGATCATCGCCATCGACTCCCACATCGACACTGTCGGCATCGGCAACATCGAGAACTGGGATGCCGATCCCTATGAGGGCTACGAGACCGACGAGATCATCTACGGCCGCGGCGGCTCCGACCAGGAGGGTGGCATGGCTTCTGCTACCTACGCTGCCAAGATGATGAAGGACATGGGCCTCATCCCCGAGGGCTACAAGATCATGGTCGTCGGCACCGTCCAGGAAGAGGACTGCGACGGCATGTGCTGGCAGTACATCTACAACAAGGACGGCATTAAGCCCGAGTTCGTCATTTCCACCGAGCCCACCGACGGCGGCATCTATCGCGGTCACCGCGGTCGCATGGAGATCCGCGTCGACGTTCACGGTACCTCCTGCCACGGCTCCGCTCCCGACCGCGGCGACAACGCCATCTACAAGATGGCCGACATCATCGCCGACGTCCGCGCCCTCAACAACAACGGCTGCGACGAGTCGACCGACATCAAGGGCCTCGTCAAGATGCTCGACCCCAAGTACAATCCCGAGCACTTCGAGGATGCCCGCTTCCTGGGCCGCGGCACCTGCACCGTCAGCCAGATCTTCTACACCAGCCCCAGCCGTTGCGCTGTCGCTGACTCCTGCGCCATCTCCATCGACCGTCGCATGACCGCCGGTGAGACCTGGGAGTCCTGCCTGGACGAGATCCGCAACCTGCCGGCTGCCAAGAAGTACGGCGACGACGTGAAGGTCTCCATGTACATGTACGACCGTCCGTCCTGGACCGGCGAGGTCTACGAGACCGAGGCTTACTTCCCCACGTGGATCAACAAGGAGACCGCTCCGCACGTCAAGGCTCTCGTCGACGCCCACAAGGCCATGTTCGGTGACGAGCGCATCGGCTGCGAGCCCAGCATGGACAAGCGCACCGGTCGCCCGCTGTGCGACAAGTGGACCTTCTCCACGAACTGCGTTTCCATCCAGGGCCGCTACGGCATCCCCTGCGTGGGCTTTGGCCCGGGTGCCGAGTCTCAGGCTCACGCTCCCAACGAGGTCACCTACAAGGACGACCTGGTCACCGCTGCCGCCATGTACGTGGCTGCCCTGAACCTCTACGATCCGAGCCAGGCCGATGGCGACGCCACCGTGTTCCGCGCCGGTCTGACCAACAACAAAATCGATTAGTCCCATTCTTCGATTTTGTTGAGCCGGGGGCCGCTCGTGTCCCCGGCACCCCCTGTTGACTTGGGGCCCGCGGTCGTTATCTCCCATGCTTCCTCGACGGTGGCGGGTCCTCGTCATAGCGCTCTGCATGTTCTAGCCACACGCGCATGCCGGAGCGCATCTACTCATTGCGATCGTTTCACCTTTAGAAAGGACATTTACATGGACGCCAAGTTTACCGAGCTCGTCGAGCAGCTGAACGGACTCGACTTTAAGGGTATGTACGGCAGCGACTTCCTGCACACCTGGGACAAGACCACCGATGAGCTCAAGGCTCTCTACATCGTCGCCGACGCCCTGCGCGAGCTGCGTGAGAACAACGTTTCGTCCAAGATCTTCGACTCGGGCCTGGCCGTCTCCCTGTTCCGTGACAACTCCACTCGTACGCGCTTCTCCTTCTCTAAGGCCGCCAACCTGCTCGGCCTTGAGCTGCAGGACCTGGACGAGAAGAAGTCCCAGATCGCCCACGGCGAGACCGTCCGCGAGACCGCTACCATGATCTCCTTCATGGCCGACGTCATCGGCATCCGCGA
>JAXIZX010000031.1:0-1792 GCA_036303765.1 Collinsella sp.
AGCATGGCGACGACATGCGTGCGCGTCGCAATATGCTTTCGGCGGCGTATAAGGCGGGAGTTGCCTTTACGCGCTCCTATGTTGGATACGTTCATGCCATCGCGCACGGTCTAGGCGGCCGATACGGAATTCCGCACGGTTTGGCCAACGCGATCATCCTGCCGCACATGCTTCGCGCTTATGGTGACGCCGCCGCCCCCAAGCTTGCCGATCTTGCTTGCATGGCAGGCATTGCGCCGGCTACCGCGCAGGACAGTCTTGCGGCCGAGGCCTTTATCGATTGGGTCGACCGCATGAACGAGGCCCTGGGAATCCCCAAATATGTCTCGGGTATTCGCCGCTCCGATATTCCGCAAATGGCGGCCCATGCCGATGCCGAGGCCAATCCCCTGTACCCCGTTCCACTTTTGATGGACCGCTCGGAGCTCGAGCATATGTACGAGGTCGTCGCGGGTGGTTTGTTTGAGGACGAGAACTAGGAGGGTGCCATGAACACCGAGGAAATTGCGCGCATCGTCGGCGATCAGCGCGCCTACTTTAAGACGCACGCCACGTTTGATGTCGATGCTCGACGTCGCGCGCTCGTGAGTTTACGCGATGCGGTGCGGGCCCACGAGGCCGATATCGCTCATGCGCTCAAGACCGATTTGGGAAAGTCGCATGACGAGGCCTATATGTGCGAGATTGGCACATCGCTTTCCGAGATTCGACATCAGATTGCGCATGTGGCCCGATGGAGTCGTCCGCGCCTGCGTCCGTGCGATCTCGCTAACGCCGTGAGCGTGTGCAAAACGCAAGCCGTGCCCTATGGCGTCACACTCATCATGGCTCCGTGGAACTACCCGTTTTTGCTAACACTCGAGCCGCTCGCCGGCGCCCTTGCCGCGGGCAATACCGTGGTCATCAAGCCGAGTGCCTATGCTCCGGCATCGAGCGCGGTGCTCAAGCAAATCTGTGAAGAGGCATTTGATCCGCGCCTGGTGACGGTTGTCGAGGGCGGGCGCGCCGAGAACGAAGCGTTGCTCGATGAGTGCTGGGACAAGATCTTCTTTACCGGCAGCGTTCCGGTCGGCAAGCTCGTCATGGAGCGCGCGAGTAAAAACCTCACGCCCGTGACGCTTGAGCTGGGCGGCAAGAGCCCCTGCATCGTGGATGCGACGGCAAACTTGAAGGTTGCGGCGCGGCGTATCGCCTTTGGTAAATGGCTCAACGTGGGGCAGACCTGCGTGGCGCCCGACTACCTGCTGGTCGATACGCGCGTGCACGACGAGCTGCTGGACCTTATCAAGGAGGAGGCCCGCCGTATGTTTGGCGAGCATCCGCTCGATAACGAGGACTACGGGCATATCGTCAACGCCAAGCATTTTGCGCGCGTGCGCGGGCTGATCGATCCCGATAAGGTTGTGCTTGGAGGTACCGCGCGCGAGACTTCGCTCAAGATCGAGCCGACGATTTTGGACGGCGTGACCCCCGATGACGCCGTGATGCAGGAGGAGATTTTCGGCCCCATCTTGCCGGTGCTGACGTTTGAGAGCCTAGACGAGGCCGAGACGTTTATTACGGATCGTCCGACGCCGCTGGCTCTGTATATCTTTAGCCAGGATCGCGCAGTTCAGCAGCGCTTTGTGCGTTACGTGCCCTTTGGCGGCGGCTGCGTCAACGACACGATTATGCACTTGGCTACGAGCCATATGGGCTTTGGTGGCATGGGTGCGAGCGGTATGGGGCAGTACCATGGACGCGAGAGCTTCGATACGTTTAGCCACAAGAAGAGCATCGTGAACAAGGCAAC
>JAXIZX010000032.1:0-2194 GCA_036303765.1 Collinsella sp.
ACCAAGATCTGGAACGCCAGCCGCTTCCTGCTCATGAACATGGAGGGCTACACGCCCGGCGAGCCCGTCGTGGAGACGCCGGCCGACGCCTGGATGTTCAGCCGTCTGGCAAAGGCCGTGAAGATGGTCACCGAGGGCATTGAGAACTACACCTTTGGCGATATGGCCCGCGGCGTGCAGCAGTTCTTCTGGAACGAGGTTTGCGACTGGTACGTCGAGGTCACCAAGGCCCGCCTAAAGGGCGAGGGCCGTCTGCAGGCTCAGCGCAACCTGATCTTTGTGCTCGACACCTCCATTCGCCTGATGCACCCGCTCATGCCGTTCGTGACCGAGGAGATCTGGGACAACATGCCGGCGAGCGTGCTCGACCTGGATTCCGAGGGCAACGTGGACCGCGCGGAGGCGCTCATGATCGCCAAGTGGCCGGAGCCCGCCGACTACGCCAAGTACGTCGACGAGCCTGCCGAGCGCGCGTTTGAGCTGTGCCGCACCGTCGTGTCTGCCACCCGCGCCACGCGTTCGCGCTATCGCTTGAGCCCCAAGGCCGAGCTCGATGTGGTCGTGCGCGCTGGTGCCGAGGATATCGAGAAGCTCGAGAGCCTGCGCTCCACGATTGAGCCGCTGGCCAACACCGCTTCGCTGGTTATGGGTGTTGACGTTGAGAAGCCGGCCGCGAGCATTGCCGTGGTCGACAGCGGCGTCGAGGTCTTTGTGGTGCTCGAGGGCAAGGTTGACCTTTCGGCCGAGAAGGCACGTCTGGAGAAGGAGATTGCCGCGGCCCAGAAGGAGCTCGCCGGCTGCGAGAAGACGCTCGCCAACGAGGGCTTTGTGGCCAAGGCCGCGCCCGCGGTGGTGCAGAAGAAGAGGGACCGTGCAGCAGAGCTCAAGGAGATCCTGGCGGCACTGACTGCTCAGGTTGCTGACTTCTCGTAAGGTGGACTGTGGGGCGCGGTTTGGGGCATTGCTCGCTACTGCGAACAGTCCTGCGCAAGACGGACAGCACATTAAGTGCTGTCCTTTGCGTGCGGAACTTGCGGCGAGCAAAGCATCGGGCCGCTCCTAGTTCGTTTACGTGGTTGTTTGCATCTGGCGCGTTAGGGTCACTAGATTGTGGCCTTGATCTCGCTGCAAAGCGCTGTTTGGCTGATATTTTGAATGGAAAGGGCTCGTTGTTGCTTACGGGCCTCTTTTTATGTTGAGGGGACTTTGGCTATGGCGAAGCGTTCTGGGTTGTATTCGGTGCCGTTCACGTTTGAGCTGCTTTCGTTTGATGAGGCTGTGGGACTTGCTGCTGATACGGGGCGGATTTCTGGGGATGCTGGGCCTCTGCTTGAGACGGTTGTCGATATGCTCGATGAGCTCGGGCGTCCGGATGAGTATTTCGATTGCATCCAGGTTGCCGGTACCAATGGCAAGACTTCGACTACGCGTTTTTCGGCTGCCATCCTTCGTGGTGAGGGGTTAAAGACCGCGCTTTATACGTCGCCGCAGCTTGTGCGCTATCCCGAGCGCATGGAGGTTGACGGGCGCGTTGTGAGCGACGAGGCCTTTGCCCGTGGTGTTTCTGCTGCTGTTGAGGCGGGACATCGCGTGAATGCCCGTCGTGTGGCGGCGGGGGAGCGTGCCTATACCATCACGCCGTTTGACCTGCTGACGGCTGCTGCACTTGTGGTGTTTGCCGAGGCTCGCGTGGATGTTGCCGTGCTTGAGGTTGGCATGGGCGGACGCTGGGATGCTACGAGTGCGACCGATCCCGTCGCCGTTGCCATTACAGGCATTGGGCTAGATCACACACGTATTTTGGGCGACACGCTCGAGGCCATTGCGGGGGAGAAGGCTGCGGTTATCAAACCCGGGCGCTTGGTTGTTTTGGGCGAGGGCACACACGAGGCGAGCGTTCAACGCGTGATGGATGCCCGTTGCCGCGAGTGCGGTATCGTGCCGCTTGTGGTGAGCCACGCCACGACTAAGGTGCCGGCGCATGTGGGCGATACCGTGGAGTTTAGCTGTACTACGCCGCGTGCCATCTATACGTCGCGTATGGTTAAGCCGGCGTATCAGCCGCAGAATGCTGCGTGCGCGATTATGCTGTGCGAGGGGTATCTGGGTCGCGAGCTCGATCATGACAAGCTCGATGCGTCGCTTATGGGCTGCCCCACGCCGGGCCGATTTGATGTGCTGGGGACCGATCCGC
>JAXIZX010000033.1:0-2809 GCA_036303765.1 Collinsella sp.
CTACGACGCACGCCGTCCACGTGGAATCGGGCGTGAGCGAAATGCCCAACACGTAGTACGGGGCAAAGTAGATGGCAAACATCTGCAGCATGAGCGGCGTGCCGCGCATGACCGAGATATAGATGCGCGCAATCCAGCGAAGCGGCGCGATTTTGCTCATGCGCATAAACGCCACGGGGATTCCCAGCGGAATCGACCCCAGCAGCGTCAGCACAAACAACTGCAAACTGACCAAGAATCCCTGGCCAAGCATCTGCATCATGACCTGAATAGACAACCTAAGCTCTCTTTCGCGACAACAGAACAGCAAAACCCAATGCTAAAGCGGGTTTTCCAGGTGCTCGAGTTTGCCGTGAAAGAGGAGCGCCGCGTACTAAATGTACGCAAGCGACGGTTTGAACGGCAAAATCGGGTGCCTGGGAAAGCCGCTATTTCAAAACCCAGTTGTCGAAGGATAGACCGTAATCTGCGTACTTGTCGCACAGGTCCTTAACCGTGCCGTCCTCGTAGAGCGCCTTGAGCGACTCGGTCACGGCGTCGGCCGACTTGGTGTCGCCCTTCTTAAAGCCGACGGCGTAGTGCTCGCTGGACAGTGGCTCATCAAGCTGCGTATAAGCATCGGGCTTGGCGGCAAGCTGATACTGGGCAATCGAAAGGTCGCAAGCCACGGCATCGACCGCGCCGCTCTCGAGCTGCATAAAGGCCGTGTTGTACTCGCCGATCGTGTCGAGCGTGGCAAACGTCGCCGCCAGATCCTTCTGGTCACCCTCAAGCACGTCCTGCGCAGCGGAATCAGTCTGGGTAATCACAGTCTTGCCGGCAAGATCGTCCCAGCCCTTGATGCCCGCATCCTTCTTGACCACCAGCACCTGCTCGTTGAGCATGTACGGCTCGGAGAACGTGTAGTCGTCCTCACGGCCCTCCATGGTAAAGCCATTCCAGATGCAGTTGATGGCGCCAGAGTTGAGCAGCGTGTCCTTGGCATCCCAATCGATGGCCTCGTATTTGACCTCCCAGCCCTGCTTATCGGCAACAGCCTTGGCCAGATCGAGATCAAAGCCGGTGTACTCGCCATCGTCGCCCACAAAACCGTACGGAGGATAGGACTTATCAAAGCCCACCACGAGCTTCTTGGACTCCGCAGCGCCCTTCACATCCTTGGCCGCGGCAGAGCCAGCAGCGGAACCCTTACCGGCACCACCACCGCAGCCTACCAGGCCAAGGCCTAGAACCGTAGCGAGCGAACCGGCTAGACCAACAAACTGACGACGAGACATATCGGTATTCATGGTATTCCCCCTTGATGGCACTTTAGTTAGGTAAAGTGAGTCATGTAACGTTCAGAATCATACACTTTAGTGAGATGGAGTACAAGGGAGGGTTTGCCCGCTGGGCTCCGGGGCGGGGGTTAAGTTTCCTGCTCTACAGTCCTGCTCACGACGGAGGCCACATTAAGTGGCCTCCTGTTCGTGCGGAACTCGCGATAAACTTAACCCCCGCCCCGGAGCCCAGCGGGCAATCATCGTTGTACCTATCACTGATACCAATAAACCGCTTGCATATCGTCTGTTGGCTTGGCACGGTACAATGCTTGTGGCTTTAAATTTATAAATTAGTGGGGTTAATTCATGGCAGAATCTCGTGCGGAGCGTAGGGCTCGTCGTGCTTTGGTGGAGGCGGCTGAGGGGTTGAAGGAGGAGAAATCTTCCAAGAATTCAAAGTCGTCTCAGGACGCGAGGGGTAAGTCGGCTAAGGGCAAGGCTAAGGCCAAGCGTCCCGACTCTCGTCGGAGCGAGGACAAGGCACCTCAAGCTCGTTCCAAGCGCCCGCATAAAGATCCGGTTTCGTCTGCACGTAAGGCTGTGGACCCCAAGTCTCCCTGTTCCATCATGAAAGCTTGCGGTGGGTGCACGGCGCTCAATCGTCCTTATAAGAAGCAGCTCGCCGCCAAGCAGGCTGCTATGGAGGAGCTTTTTGCTTCGCTTTGTGAGCGTGAGGGCATTGCTGTAGATCCTATTCGTGGCATGGGTGTCACCCTGGGCGACCCGGGCAAATATCCTGCGCCGCGTGGCTTTCGTCATAAGGCTGCCACTCCCTTTGCTCCCGGTAAGGAGGGCGCCGTCCGTTGCGGTTTCTTTGAGCGCGGCACGCACAAGATCGTTGCCGTACCCGAATGCCCCGTCGAGGCACCGGGCGCCCGACAGATTCTTAACGGCATCGCGCGTGAAGCTGAGCGCCTGCATATTCCCGCCTTTAATGAGGACAAGCATCTTGGTTTACTTCGCTATGCCGTCGTCCGCTGCGGTTGGCGTACCGACCAGGTCATGGTCACGCTCGTGACCGCTCAGCGCGACTTGCCGCATGCGCAGGAGTTCTTTGAGGCTGTCGCCGCACTCAATCCGCACATCGTCACCGTCGCCCAAAACATCAACGGACGTCCCGGCAACGCCATCCTCGGCGAGGAAACCCGCATTGTATATGGCGCCGAGTGCATGCGCGACCAGCTGCTCGGCTGCGAGTTCGATATCTCCCCCACCGCGTTCTACCAGACCAACCCGCAGCAGACCGAGCTGCTCTATCAGCTCGCGATTGACGGCATGGACCTGCAGCAGGGCGACGTACTCATGGATGCCTATTGCGGTAGCGGAACTATCGGTCTGTGCGCCGCGAAGGATGCCCAGGACAGAGGCGTCGGCATTATGCTGCTCGGCGTGGAGCGCAACCCGGCGGGCATTGCCGACGCACGTCGCAATGCCGAGCTCAACGGCCTCACCCGCAGCGCTTGGTTTATGGCCGACGACGCCACCGA
>JAXIZX010000034.1:0-2895 GCA_036303765.1 Collinsella sp.
AAACAGTCCCTATTTCACCGCAACTTAGAGAGGACGGCCTCAGTCGGTACTGCCGTATCAGCCGAGGCCGCTGCATCGTTAGCGCTGAACGTAGGCGCGAACCAGCTCGTAGGTATTGCGCACGCCGTCGATGTGGCTGCGCTCGTAGTTGTGGCTCGCGTACACGCCGGGGCCGATCAGACCATGGCGAATGTCGTAGCCGGCCGAGAGCGTGGCCTCGACGTCGGAGCCATAGTGCGGGTACACATCGATGGCGTAATCGAGCTCCAGCTCGCGCGCGATGTTGGACAGCGTGGTTACCAGGTCGTAGTTGTACGGACCGCCCGAATCCTTAGCGCAAATCGAAACCATGCGCTCGGTGCAGCCCAGGTCGTCGCCCACGCAGCCCATGTCCACGCTGATCATCTCGCGCGTGTCGGCCGGCACAAAGGCACCGCCGTGGCCGACCTCCTCGTACACCGTAAAGAGCAGCGAAACCTTGCGCGAAAGGGTCACCTCGCCGTCGGCGACAGCGCGGGCCAAACCCAGCAGAATCGACGCGGACAGCTTGTCGTCAAGGAAGCGACTCTTGATGAAGCCGCTCTCCGTTACCGTGGTGCGCGGATCCATAGCGATGATGTCGCCGGTTTGAATACCCAGCTCGAGCACATCGTCCTTGCTGTCAACGTTCTCGTCGAGCAGGATTTCCATGTTCTTCTCGATGGTCTTGACCGGCTCATCGGCCACATGCGCCGAAGGCTCGGTATTGAGAACCACGCCCGTGTACACATTGCCGCCACGCGTGTAGACGGTGCAGTTCTCGCCATCGGCCGTAGACCACTGGTGCCCACCAAGCGTCGTGGGACGCAGGCGGCCATTGTCCTTAATGGAGCGCACCATGGCGCCCAGGGTATCGACATGGCTCGCCAGTACGAGCGGCTCACCCTCGCCACCTAGCTCAACGAGCACGTTGCCCTTATTGGAACGCTCGGGGCCAAAGCCCATATCGCGCAGGGTCTCCATCAGATAATCAGTAGCCGCACGGGTATAGCCGGTAGGCGAAGCAATAGAAGTCAGCGTCTTAAGCTGTCCTGCGATATAGGAGAGCGTCTCCCCTAGAGAAGCATCAATATTAGAAGTCATATGCATCCTTCCAAGTAAAACTAAGACCGAGTCCCGATTTTAACCGTTCTGCACGTGCAATGCCCCAGGAGCCGAGCCGCCTCCAGACGTCCCCGCACCGGTTTTGTGCACGTGCACGGTTTACAATCCCAATCTTGCATAAATCCTATCGGTATTTGCATAGAAATGAGACATCTTTTTGCTTCGTCTCAGGGTGCCCCACCTTGGACCGTGCAAAAAACGGAGTATTCAGCACCTTGGGCCCCAACGGCCCCATCACGAACGACAAAATGACGCGGTTACAACAGTGTTGCAGGTTGTTGCAAAGCAGAAACTCAGTAACAACCCCCTCCACTCATCGATAGCCCACCCACAATGGCTGTCGATGGGCGCCTGCGGGCCACTCGGCCCATTCACAACGTTATGCATTTTTAAGAGCTTGCTGAATACTCCCAAAAATGCACGCTGGAAAGTGCACCACCTATCCGTAGCGGGCAGTACGCCTTGGTTTTGCCCGTCTCAGGACATTGACGCAGCACAAAAAGCCCCGCCGTGCGTAGCACGGCGGGGCCAGCGGCAAGTCAAAAGACCATACGCCTACGGGCGAAGGACCACCAAACTGGGTTAGGCAGCCGGGCAGATCTTCTTGAAGAGCTCGATGACGTCGTCGAGCGTCGCCTCGCGCGGGTTACCCGGGAAGCAAGCGTCGGCCATGGCGTCCTTGGCCAGGACCTCGATCTCGTCAGCCTTCATGGCCTCGCAGACGTGCGGGATATTCACGTCGGCGGAAAGCTGCTTGACGGCGGCGATAGCGGCGTCGGCAGCCTCGTCG
The DNA here is from genome assembly GCA_036303765.1 of Collinsella sp. Classification (GTDB taxonomy): domain Bacteria; phylum Actinomycetota; class Coriobacteriia; order Coriobacteriales; family Coriobacteriaceae; genus Collinsella. The sequence continues at coordinate 1,934 of JAXIZX010000034.1, forward strand.
GTGCTCATGCCCGTGGTGTCAACACCCATGGCGACGGCAACCTTGGCCAGACGCTCGGCGCAAACCGGCTTGTTGAACTCCATGGCGATCGGCAGCAGCATGGCGCAAGCGACGCCGTGCGGGGTGTCGTAGTGAGCGGACAGGGTGTGAGCCATGGCGTGGTCGATGCCCAGGCCGACATTGGAGAAGCCCATGCCGGCGACATACTGGCCAAGGGCCATGCCCTCGCGGCCGGAGCCGGGCTGACCGGACTTGGCCTCGGCGACAGAGTCGCGCAGATTCTCGCTGATCAGCTTAATAGCCTCAAAGTGGAACATGTCAGAGAGCTCCCAAGCGCCCTTGGTGGTGTAGCCCTCGATGGCATGGGTCAGAGCGTCCATACCAGTGGAAGCGGTCAGGCCGGCGGGCATGGAAGCCATCATGTCAGGATCGACGACGGCGACCTCGGGGGCGTCGTTGGTGTCGACGCACACGAACTTGCGGACCTTCTCGGGGTCGGTGATGACGTAGTTGATGGTCACCTCGGCGGCGGTACCAGCGGTCGTCGGCACGGCGATGGTGAACACGGCGTGGTTCTTAGTGGGAGCAACGCCCTCGAGGCTGCGGACATCGGCGAACTCGGGGTTGTTGATGATGATGCCGATGGCCTTGGCGGTGTCCATGGAGGAGCCGCCACCGATGGTCACGATAGCGTCAGCCTCGGCGGCCTTAAAGGCCTCGACGCCGTCCTTGACGTTCTGGATAGTGGGGTTGGGCTTGATCTCGGAGTAGAGGCTCCAAGCGATGCCGGCAGCGTCGAGCTCGTCGGTCACCTTAGCGGTAACGCCAAACTTGACCAGATCGGGGTCGGAGCAGACGAAGATCTTCTTGTAGCCGCGACGCTGGAGCTCGCCGGGGATCTCCTTGATGGCGCCGGAACCATGATAAGAGATGGTATTGAGAACGAAACGATTAGCCATTGA
>JAXIZX010000035.1:0-6774 GCA_036303765.1 Collinsella sp.
GTACCAAGACCTATGTGATGATGTGCCAGGCCAAGCGCGCCGGCTATGAGCGTCAGCATACGGCACTTGATCTTCATGACCGTAAGTGCGATCTGAATCTCGCTCGCCTTCATAAGGCCGGTATTCAGGGCGTTCGTACGGTTTCGGGTGATGCCTGCGAGCTTGATGAAGTACTGACATCGTTTGATGCCATGCTTGGCAAGCCGGTTAAGTTCGACACGGTCTTTATCGATGCACCGTGCTCTGGCAGCGGAACCATGCGTCGTCATCCCGAGATCCCGTGGCGCCTGACCAAGAATGATGTGACGGCTGAGTTACCCAAGCTTCAGCTGACGATGCTTAAGGAGGCTTCTGCGCGCGTGGCCGCCGGCGGAGAGCTCATCTATGCCACCTGCTCGGTCTTTGATGAAGAGAACACGCAAGTCGTGGATGCGTTTTTGGCTTCTCCCGAGGGCGCAGGTTTTAGCTTGGCACCCCTCTCCGAGGCGCAGATTCTGCAGTTACCCGAGTTCGAACAAGCCAAGAAGCTCGTATCCGTACGCCAGAACGATCGAGGCCTCTTCCAAAGCGTCCCTGTAAACGCCGACTCCTACGACGGCCACTTCTGCGCCCGCCTGGTCCACAAGTAACGACTAAGTTGCGGTGAAATAGGGATTGAAAAGCCGCTTCTGTCCGCCAAACAGTCCTTATTTCACCGCAACTCACAAGGAAACCCGGGTAGCTTGATTAGCTACCCATAGAGCAAAGAAATAGCCCCGCGATCGGCGTTGATCGCGGGGCTATTCGGTTTCTAGCGGCTATGCGGGCAGTTGGCGCAGCAGCCACTGGTGGCGTTGGTACTGGAGCCGCCGCTTCGTTGATCGGTGTTGTAGAAACCGCTGCCCTCAAATTTAATGCCGCTGGCCGAGAACGTCTTGGCCGCCGGGGCGCCGCAGCTCGGGCAAACGACCTCGGGAGTCTCGGACATGGGATGCTCAACCTCAAACACGTTGCCGCAGCTCGAGCACTTGTAATCGTAGCGCGCCATAATACTTCCTTTTCAGCACAAAGCGGGCAGATCGCTCTGCCCGCATAAATTCAAACGTCTGTAACTGTACCCTATATCGGGGGTTTTATCACGCTTCGCCCCAGAATCTATGGGTGTTGCGCAGGAGCTGTGCAGTTTTATCTTCGGCGGCCTCAACGTCGGCCTCATCGGCCTGCCAGGTCCAGTTGCCCGTGGCGACACCCGGCACGTTCATGCGGGCATCGTCGCCCAGCCCCAGCACATCTTGCAGCGGCATCATCACGAGGGGAGCGTCGCTTGCGAGTGCGTCGCCCATTAGCTTTCCAGCGAACTCCTTGCCGCTCGGCTCGTCGCCGCCCGCAAAGGATCGCGTGCACCAACCGGCGAGCGTCGAGGTGTCGTGCGTCGAGGTATACAGGATCTTGCCGGGCGTGGGATTAATCCCGTTGCGGACGTCGTAATCGCTAAACTCCAGCACGTCCATACCGGGGAAGCCACAGGTCGAAGCCATGGCACGAACACCGGGCGTCAGGTAGCCCAGATCCTCGGCGATAAAGTTGAGCGGACCCAGCTCGTCGTAGGCAGTCTGGAACAGATCCTTGCCCGGGCCTGCCAGCCAGCGACCGTCGGCGCAGGCCTTGCCCGCGGGAATGCTGAAGTAGCTGTGGAAGCCCAGGAAGTGGTCCAGGCGTACACGGTCGTAGAGCGAGAACGCACGACGTAGACGGTCCATCCACCAACGATAGCCGTTCTCCTTCATGTGATCCCAGCGGAACGTCGGGTTGCCCCACACCTGGCCCTCGGGTGCAAAGTTGTCGGGCGGCGCGCCAGAAATTTCAATCGCCTTGCCGGTATCGGACAGCAAGAAGTTCTCGGGCTCGCTCCACGCGTCGGCCGAATCGTCGGACACATACATCGGAATATCGCCGATGACCTCTATGTCCTTCTTGTGCGCGTAGTTCATAAGCTCGCACCAAGCCAGGTCGAAGCGATACTGCATGTATGCCTGCAGTTCTGCCTCGTCGTGAAAGCGCTTGTCGTCAAACAGATGCTCGTTGTAGCGCGCGACATCGGCCGGCCAATCGTGGCGTGACTCGCCCTCAAAGTACTTTTTGACGGACATGTAAACGCAGTACTTCTCGAGCCAGTCGGCATTGCGATGTTTAAACGCGGTGTAGAGCGGGTCGGCATCCTCGCCACCGCGGGCTTTCCAGACCTTAAAGTCGGCGGCCAGCTCCTCGTGCGACTCCGGCAGCAGGTCAATATTGCCTGCAAAGGCCGAAGGACCGGCGTAAGGGGAGCGGAAGAAGTCCGTGGGGTTTACGGGGAGAACCTGCCAGTAGCGCATGCCCATGGCAGCCAGATGGTCGATAAAGCGACGCGTGGGAGCGCCGATCGTACCCGGCTTGCCGTCGTCGGTCGGCACCGATGTGATATGGCACACAACACCCGCACCGTGATCGAGCGGCTCCTGCAGGCGCTGCTCGGCATGGTGATAGATGATCGACGAGCCCAGCGGGTACAGGTCGAGCGTGACGGTACCGTTGTGAATCTCGCACTCGTGACCGCTGATCACATCGCTCGCACATTCGCCGAGTGCCGGAATGGTCACACGATGCGAGTTGCGCAGGCTGCGGTTGATGATAACGGTCGCAGACTCGCCGTCCTTGCCCGCACGGTTGTAGGCCAGCACCTCGTCATTGAGTGCAAATGCCTTGATCTCGCCATCGATCATAAACGGCAGCGCGCGGCGCACAGCAGATGCGTTCTTGACGATCGCAAACGTATCGAAGTCGTGCAGGTTTTCCTTGGTCGGCATGGTGCGACGATTGCCCGGATCAGTGAGACCCTCCAAGCCGTACTCGTCACCGTAATAGATTGAGGGAACGCCCGGGAACGTCATCTGCATGAGCGTCGCGAGCCAAAAACGGCTCTTGGCCAGGCCCATCGCGTTCTCGTCCAGGCGCCACTTGCTGCGCTCGCACTCGGGCAGCTGCGACTCGTCGGGGCCGCCGCCGAGCACTGAGATAATGCGCGGACGGTCGTGGCTCGACAGCAGGTTGAGCGCGCAAGACAAGGCCTCACGCGGATAGTTCTCGCGTAGGGTCTCGATATCCTCGGCAGCTTGGTAGGCGTTTTTGTAGCCCATCAAAAAGCCGATGACCATGTCGCGGAAGGGGTAATCCATGGCCGAGTCGAGCTCGGAGCCTTGCAAATAGCGGCGCAGATGGCCGTAGCTGATCTTGTTGGAGGCATCTTCCCAGACCTCGCCGAGCAACAGTGCATCGGGCTTTTCGGCGAGCACGGCCTTCTTGATCTCGGCCAAGAAGTCGTCGGAGAGCTCGTCGGCCACGTCCAGGCGCCAGCCATGGGCACCGGCGCGCAGCCATTTGCGGATGACGCCGTCCTTGCCCAGGAGCTTCTCGCGCACCAGCTCGGATTTCTCGTTGATGGCGGGCATGTTGCCCACGCCCCACCAGCAATCGTACGAGCCGTCCTCGTGGAAGGTAAACGCATCGCGCCACGGGGAATCCTCGCTCTGCCAGGCGCCCACGCCGGGGTAGTTGCCGTAGCGGTTGAAATAAATCGAGTCGTCGCCCGTGTGGTTGAAGACGCCGTCCAGAATAATGGAAATGCCCAGCTTCTCGGCTGCCTGACACAACTCGGTAAAGTCCTGTTCGGTGCCCAGGATCGGGTCGATCTTGGTGTAGTCGGCCGTGTCGTAGCGATGGTTACTCGCGGCCTCAAAGATGGGGTTGAGGTAGATGGCGGTAAAGCCCAGTTCGGCAATGCGAGGCAGGTCTTCCTGGATGCCCTTGAGCGAGCCGCCGTAGAAGTCCCAGGTCTTGATGGAGCCGTCCTCGGCGCGTTCGTACACGGGCGGCTCGTTCCAGTCCTCGACCATGCGGCGCTGAATGCCTTTGCGCGGCTTTTCGAGCTCGGCCAGCGTGCGCTCGCGCCAGTGCTCATCGCGGGCGTAGCGGTCGGGGAAGATCTGGTAGACCATGCCACGCTCGTACCACTCGGGACGAACTTCGCGGTGTTTGTAAACGGTGAGCTGGAAGGACGGTACCTCGACGTAATCGTAGGTTACGCCCTCGCCGCCAGTGCGACCTTGCGGTGCGCCCAAGCGGACCTCGGGCTGGCCCTCGATATTGCATATAAAGCTGTACCAGATAAGGCAGGGCTCGGCGCACTTGAGCTCGCCGGTAAAGATGCCGTCGCCTTCGTGCTCCATCGGGATCAGGGTCTCGCCGACGCCATCAACCCAGGTGCGCAGGGTAAGCGTTGCTTGGTTGGGGTCGGCATCCTCCAGAATCACTGAGAGTGCAACGGAAGTTCCAGTGGTCACAGCGCCAAAGGGGTTGCGAAACTGCGGCAGGCGGCTGTTGTGAATCAATCTCATAGTACGGTCCAGTTCTATACAATCATGGCCAGCGGGTCATGGGCTTAACGCACAGTACTTAAGTATATCGTTGTACTTTAGTTGTCTAAACCACAGCCGTTCACTATCGGCGAACGGTTGTCCTAGAAAATCGTTTTACCGCATCTATAGAAGAAGGGGGCGTCGCGTTAAACGACGCCCCCTTGTCTGGTGAGGTTTGGGTTTTGGATCGCCCGAATTAGCGACGCTTGCGGGTGGCCGTTGCCTTGCGGACGGAGGTCTTCTTGGACGGAGCCTTTTCCTCGGCCGGAGCAGCGGGGGAGACCGGAGTCACCTTGGCGGGCTCGGGCTTTGCCTCAACCTTGGCCTCGGCCTTCGGGGCGGCCTTGACCTCGGGCTTGGCTTCTGCCTTGAGGGCAGCGGCCTTGGTCGTGGTCTTCTTGGCCGTCGTCGTGGCGCGCTTGCGCGTGGTGGTCTTGGCAGCGGGCTTGGGCTCGGCGCCTGTCTCCTCAACCTTGGCAGTCGGCTTTGCAGCGGCCTTGGGGGCAGCCTTCGTTGCAGCGGCCTTGGTGGTCGTTGTCTTCGAAGCCGTGGTCTTCTTGGCAGCGGTGGTCTTAGCGGCGGTCGTCTTCTTGGCTGCGGTCTTAGCCGGAGCCTTGGCGGCCAGCTTAGCCTCGGTGGCAGGAGCCTCAGCCGTGGCCTCGGCCTTTACCTCGTGAGCGACCTCAACTTCGGTGGCCTTCTTGGCGGCAGCGGTCGTGCGCTTGCGCGTTGTCGTAGCCTTGGCAGCGGTCGTCTTGGTGCCAGCAGTCTTGGTCGCCGAAGCGGTCTTGGTAGCAGCAGCCTTGGTCGTCGTAGCCTTCTTAGCCGTCGTCTTATGCGTCGTGGTCTTCTTGGCGGCAGGCTTGGCCTCAGCCTTGGGCTCCTCAACGGCAGCAGGCGCCTCAACAACTGGCTCGGCCTTGGGCTCCGGCTCGGCCGCAACCTCGGTCTCAGGCGCAGCAGCCTCAACCGCCGCCGGCCTCTCAATCTCCGGATGCATAAAGAAGTACAGGTCCAGATACTTATCGGCAGAGCGCGTCCAGCTAAAGTCCTGGCTCATGGCCTGCGTGACCAGCTGGTTCCAGGCCTCGCGGTTGTCCCAGAACAGACGTGCCGCGCGGAACACGGCGTCGCCCATTTCGTCGCCGTTAAAGTTGCTAAACGAGAAGCCCGTGCCCTCGCCGGTAAACTCGTTGTACGGCTGCACGGTATCCTTCAGGCCGCCGGTCTCGCGCACGATGGGCAGGGTGCCGTAGCGCATGGCGATGATCTGCGACAGGCCGCAGGGCTCAAACTTCGAAGGCATCAGGAACATATCGGCGGCGGCGTACATGCGCTGCGACAGCGCCGGATCGAACTCGATGCGCGCGGCCATGGTGCCGGGGTACTTGTCCTGGAAGTAGCGCAGGCCGTCCTCGTAGTCGCGGTCGCCGGTGCCCAGCACCGCCACCTGCACGCCGCCGGCCAGAATGCGGTCGAGCGCGTACATGACCAGGTCCATGCCCTTCTGACGCGTCAGGCGCGTGACCATCACCATCAGCGGACGGTCGTCGCGGACCTCGAGGCCCAGCTCCTCCTGCAGCTTGGCCTTGCAAACGGCCTTGCCGGAGCGGTCCTCAACGGTGTAGTTGGCGGCAATGCGCTTGTCGGTCGCCGGGTCAAAGCCCGCGACGTCGATGCCGTTCAAAATGCCCTGCAGCGCATAGGAGCGCTCGCGCAGCACGCCGTCCAGGCCCTCTCCAAATTCGGGCGTCTGGATCTCGTTGGCATAGGTAGGGCTCACCGTAGTGATGGCGTCGGCATAGCGCAGGGCGCCCAGCATGTAGTTAATGCTGCAGGCGTCGCAACGCAGCTGCGAGGCGGCCGCCGGAATATGCGCCACACCCAGGATGTCCTCCATCACGGTGTCGCTAAACTGGCCCTGGAACGCCACGTTGTGGATCGAGAACACGGTCTTGACGCGGTCATACAGCGGCAGGCCTTGGTAGAACTCGCGCAAAAACACGGGCGCCAGCGCCGTCTGCCAGTCGTTGCAGTGCAGGATGTCGCACTCAAAGCCGGCCGGCAGGTGCTGCAGGCTCTCGGTAATGGCCTTGGAGAAGAACGCAAAGCGCTCGCCGTCGTCAAAGAAGCCGTACGGATAGTCGCGCGCAAAGTAGCGCTCGTTGTCGATAAACATATAGGTGACGCCGTCGTGCTCGAGCTTCTCGAGTCCGCAGTACTCATTGCGCCAGCCCAGGCTCACGTAAAAGTCGGAGAAGTGCTCCATCTGCGCCTTGTACTCGTCCTTGATGGTGGCGTACTTGGGCACCATCACGATGACTTCGGCGCCGGCGCGCAC